>NZ_PDEL01000022.1:0-93472 GCF_002556465.1 Klebsiella sp. MBT K-1
TTCAGTCGGTTAGAATACCTGCCTGTCACGCAGGGGGTCGCGGGTTCGAGTCCCGTCCGTTCCGCCACTTATTAAAAAAATTAAGCCTGCTGATAATGCAGGCTTAATGATAAGAAAATTTAGGGGCGTAGCTCAGTTGGTAGAGCACCGGTCTCCAAAACCGGGTGTCGCGAGTTCGAGTCTCTCCGCCCCTGCCATATAATAATCCTTTGCTCAGGCAAAGGATTTTTTTTGCTTTAAATTTCCCGCCGATCCTCCTCCGTCCCTGGAGGAGTGCGTCTATCCCAATATATTGTGCTTCAGGATCTCACGAATCTGCGCTTGTTTGTCGCTGTTTTGTAGCCAAATTGCATAGAGGGGTCTTGAAAGCGTCGCACTGTCGGTCACCGTATGCAGGTTATTTTTCTCCTGCGCCCAGAGCACGGGCAACCATGTACAGCCCTTAAGGGCGCTGAGTTGCTGGTACGCTAATTCGGCAGAACTGGTGGTCAGCAGAGGAATATCATCATTTCCGATCAATCCGGCTTCATTTTGTTGAAAATCCGGCCCCCATTCCAGGCGTA
Organism: Klebsiella sp. MBT K-1; assembly: GCF_002556465.1. Classification (NCBI taxonomy): domain Bacteria; kingdom Pseudomonadati; phylum Pseudomonadota; class Gammaproteobacteria; order Enterobacterales; family Enterobacteriaceae; genus Klebsiella; species Klebsiella sp. MBT K-1. The sequence continues at coordinate 564 of NZ_PDEL01000022.1, forward strand.
AATAATTCAATTCATTCGTGTACTTAGCCGGTGATGAACAATAAAGCGCTAATGTAAAATTACCCAGTAACTGGCTGCTTAGTTCATCCATCTTCGGCGATTCTGTCGTGATCAAGAGATCAAGCTGGCGTTCATGCAGCTGTTTGACCAGCGATTGGCGCTGCGCAATCCGCGCCTCAAACTGGAGGTTATAGGGCTCCGTATAGAGCTTGCCCAGCCATCCGTTAAGCAGACATTCCCAGAGAGAAGCGCTGGCACCGATCGAAAATTCATTATGTCGGGAAGCATTCGCGACCTCCTTGCGCGCAGCTTGCCAGGTATTCATCAGGGTTTCGGCGTAGGGCAGCAGTTTCTCTCCGGCTGAAGTCAGACGGATATTATTACGATGACGGGTAAAAAGGTTCACCCCCAGCTGGTTCTCCAGCTGACGAATACGAAAGCTAACTGCTGACTGCGTCAGATAAAGCGCCTCTGCGGCTCGGCCAAAGTGGCGAGTTCTGCTCACCTCAAGGAAAGTCTTCAGCAATTCCGTATCCACACTCTTCTCCGCAAAATTATTTGTCGTGATGATTTAAATGTTTTGTTTGACGCTCTGTCAAGCGTAACTAATACTCCGCGCCATAATTAGCTCGGCCAAAGAATCAGGAGCGTGTAGGATGGCGGAAAGCTTTACGACAACTAATCGTTTTTTCGACAATAAAAATTATCCGCGCGGGTTTTCCCGTCATGGAGATTTCACCATCAAAGAGGCGCAACTGCTGGAACGTCATGGTTATGCCTTTAATGAACTCGAACTAGGTAAACGCGAGCCTGTCACCGACGATGAAAAACAGTTTGTTTCGGTATGCCGTGGTGAACGTGAGCCCGCAACGGAAGCAGAACGCGTCTGGATTAAGTACATGGCGCGCATTAAGCGTCCGAAGCGTTTCCATACTCTGTCCGGCGGCAAGCCGCAGGTGGAAGGTACGGAAGATTACACAGAAAGCGATGATTAAGAAAAAGGGCGTAAGCCCTTTTTTTACGCCATCATTTTTTGTAGATGGCTCAACATTCTGTCTATTGCCCTATAGCCGAGAGCCTCCTGCAGATGATGACGTTCGATGCAATCGACGGCTTCAATATCCGCAATAGTCCGGGTAACTTTAAGCAGGCGTTGCCAGGCGCGGATTGAAAGTCCAAGCTGAGTTAGCGTCTGCTCCAGCCAGATAGCGTCATCTTGATGAAGCCGGCAGCAGATTTTCATCTCATCATTTCCCAGATGCGCATTAAGTTTTTTCTGTCGTGATAGCTGTCTTTCGCGTGCGGCCAGAACACGTTGACGCACGCTGGCGCTACTTTCCTCCTCGTGTGTTCCCTGACTGAGTACTCCCGGCGGCGGAAGTGGGATCTCCAGAGAGAGATCGAACCGGTCGAGAAACGGGCCGGATAAACGGCCCAGGTAGCGTAGCGTCTGTTGTGGCGAGGCGCGATTATGCTGGCCCTGATAGTGCCCTGTCGGGCTGGGGTTCATCGCTGCAATAAGCTGGAAACGGGCCGGATAATCAATTTTGGCGCGCGTGCGAGAGATATGGATAACCCCTGACTCAATCGGTTCTCGTAACGCATCCAGTACCCTGCGTTCGAATTCAGGCAGCTCATCCAGAAACAGGACGCCATTATGGGCCAGCGAGATCTCTCCTGGTGCCGGAATTGAGCCGCCACCCACCATGGCCGCCAGGGAGGCGCTATGATGCGGGGCGCGAAAGGGCCTGCGACGCCAATTTTTCGTCGCACGCGTGGAATCGACCAGGCTATGTATTGCCGCGCTTTCCAGCGCCTCCTGGTTACTCAACGGCGGTAGCAGTCCCGGTAATCGACTGGCGAGCATCGTTTTACCGGTGCCGGGCGGGCCTATCATCAGCAGGTTGTGGCCACCTGCGGCGATAATTTCCAGCGCGCGTTTCCCCTGCTGCTGGCCAATAACATCACGCAGGTCAACCGGTGTATCATCCGAATACTCTCCTTCTGAGAGTGGATGAGTGAGGGGATTGCGACCTTCGAGAAAAGCGCAGACTTCCTGGAGATCGGTGGCGATAAGGCAGTCACTGCCGCCGATTAATCCTACCTCCGGAGAATTCTCATTAGAGATAACAATCTTCCGACCCGCTTTTATTGCCTCCATGGCGCTGGATATGGCACCAGGAACGCCACGCAGAGCGCCTGTAAGCGCCAGCTCGCCGACAAACTCATATTGATTTAGCCTGGTAGCATTTAGCTGCTCTGAGGCCACCAGAAGCGCGAGAGCGATAGGTAAATCATATCTTCCACCTTCTTTTGGCAGATCGGCCGGAGCCAGATTAATGGTGATTTTTTTCGCCGGATAAGCGTAGCCGCTGTTGATAATCGCACTACGTACCCGGTCACGCGCTTCTCTCACCGTTGTTTCCGGCAGCCCTACCATGGTCAGGCCAGGGAGTCCGTTGCTGATATGAACTTCAACCGTGATAAGCGGTGCGCCGATCCCGAGAGCGGCGCGGGTGTAAACAATGGCGAGTGACATAAAACCTCCTGAGAGCCAGGATTATGTCGGGGATCTGTTATCGAGTAATTCGGCAATATTAAATTTTACATGCTTGCTTCCAGCCAATTTTTGGCCCATTGCCACTTTGCACTCGCTTTGGATACTGGCTCGCAAAACACGGTTGTCAGTCAGGAACAGAAAAAGTGCTGTGGAGTACGCCACAAATTGAAATATTTTCATTTCATATTTTTTCTATTAAAAACAATTGTTTTTTCGTAAATGGTTAGCAAGGTAAGAAATGCGGTCATAAAAAAATCTTGTGTTTAACGTGATGTCTGTGGTACCTCTTTAGGTATTCCTTCGAACATGAAGCCAGAAAGAACATAAAATGACAGCCCTTCTACGAGTGATTAGCCTGGTCGTGATTAGCGTGGTGGTGATTATTATCCCACCGTGCGGGGCTGCACTTGGACGAGGAAAGGCTTAAAAAACAAGCCTTAACGAACTAAGACCCCCGCACCGAAAGGTCCGGGGGTTTTTTTATAACTTAAAAACAGAAAAGAGGAGCAGACGATGGCTGGTAGCATAAAATTCTGTTTCTCTCGATCTACGACGGGGAAGTAACTATGAATGGGGCGCGGTGGGTAGTACATGCTTTGCGAGCACAGGGAGTCGATACCGTTTTTGGCTATCCGGGTGGAGCAATTATGCCGGTTTACGATGCATTGTATGACGGCGGCGTGGAACACCTATTGTGCCGGCATGAACAGGGCGCGGCTATGGCGGCTATCGGCTATGCCAGGGCTACCGGCAAAACCGGGGTGTGTATCGCCACTTCGGGGCCTGGCGCAACCAACCTGATCACCGGCCTCGCCGACGCGCTGCTTGATTCCGTTCCCGTTGTTGCTATCACCGGCCAGGTTGCGGCCCCGTTCATTGGCACCGACGCATTCCAGGAAGTTGATGTTCTCGGTTTATCGCTGGCATGCACCAAGCACAGTTTCCTGGTGCAGTCGCTGGAAGAACTGCCGCGCATCATTGCCGAAGCTTTCCACGTAGCAAACTCCGGGCGCCCCGGTCCCGTGCTGGTCGATATCCCAAAAGACATCCAGCTGGCTCAGGGCGATCTCGATCCGCATTTTTCCATGGTAGCCGACGACGTTGATTTTCCATATGCGGATATCGAATACGCTTTGCAGATGCTGACTCAGTCGCAGAAGCCGATGTTATACGTTGGCGGCGGCGTGGGGATGGCGCAGGCAGTTCCGGCGCTGCGCGAATTTCTTACCGTCACGCAAATGCCAGCGACCGCCACCCTGAAAGGGCTGGGGGTGGTGGCGGCGGATTATCCCTACTATCTGGGGATGCTGGGGATGCACGGCACCAAGGCGGCCAACCTGGCGGTACAGGAATGTGACCTACTGATCGCGGTAGGTGCCCGCTTTGACGATCGCGTCACCGGCAAGCTGAATACGTTTGCCCCGCACGCCAAAGTTATCCATATGGATATCGATCCGGCTGAACTGAACAAGCTCCGTCAGGCGCATATCGGCCTGACCGGCGATTTGAATGTAATGCTGCCCGCGCTGCAGCAGCCGCTGTCTATTGATGCCTGGCGTCAACGTAATGCGCAGCTGCGCGCCGAGCACGCCTGGCGCTACGATCATCCGGGCGAGGCCATCTATGCTCCGCTGCTGCTGAAGCAGCTTTCCGAGCGCAAACCAGCAGATTGCGTCGTGACCACCGATGTGGGCCAGCATCAGATGTGGTCAGCGCAGCATATGACCTATACGCGTCCGGAGAATTTCATCACTTCCAGCGGATTAGGGACAATGGGCTTTGGCCTGCCGGCAGCAGTAGGCGCGCAGGTGGCCCGCCCCGATGATACGGTTATCTGTATCTCCGGTGACGGCTCCTTCATGATGAACGTGCAGGAGCTGGGCACCGTAAAACGCAAGCAGCTGCCGCTGAAGATAGTCTTACTGGACAACCAGCGTTTAGGAATGGTTCGACAATGGCAGCAGCTGTTTTTTCAGGAACGTTATAGCGAAACCACTCTTACCGATAACCCCGATTTTCTTACTCTGGCCAGCGCCTTCGGCATCCCTGGTCAACACATCACCCGTAAAGACCAGGTTGAAGCGGCACTCGACACCATGCTTTCGAGCCAGGGGCCTTACCTGCTTCATGTCTCAATCGATGAACTTGAGAACGTCTGGCCGTTGGTGCCGCCCGGTGCCAGTAATGCAGAAATGCTGGAGAAATTATCATGATGCAACATCAGGTCGCCTTGCAGGCTCGCTTTAACCCTGAAACCTTAGAACGCGTGCTGCGCGTCGTACGCCATCGCGGGTTCCAGATTTGCGCGATGAATATGGAAACCGCCGCCGATGCCCGGAATATTAATATCGAACTGACCGTTGCCAGCCAGCGGCCCGTCGAATTACTGTTTAGTCAATTAAGCAAACTGGTGGACGTCGCCTGCGTCGAGATCCAGCAACCTACATCACAACAAATTCGCGCCTGAGCGCAAAGGAAGAATAATGACGACGAAAAAAGCTGACTACATTTGGTTCAATGGTGAGATGGTTCCGTGGGGCGAGGCGAAGGTTCACGTGATGTCCCATGCGCTGCACTACGGGACTTCCGTATTTGAAGGCATCCGTTGCTACGACTCTCACAAGGGACCGGTGGTGTTCCGTCACCGTGAACATATGCAGCGTCTGCATGACTCAGCCAAAATCTATCGTTTCCCGGTTTCTCAGAGCGTCGATGAGCTGATGGAAGCCTGTCGCGAAGTTATTCGTAAAAACAGCCTGACCAGCGCCTATATCCGTCCGTTAGTCTTTGTCGGCGACGTTGGCATGGGCGTCAACCCGCCTCCGGGCTATAACACTGACGTGATCATCGCGGCGTTCCCGTGGGGCGCCTACCTGGGTGCCGAAGCGCTGGATCAGGGGATCGATGCGATGGTTTCTTCCTGGAATCGCGCGGCGCCAAACACCATTCCGACCGCGGCCAAAGCCGGCGGTAACTATCTCTCTTCGCTGCTGGTCGGCAGCGAAGCGCGTCGCCATGGCTATCAGGAAGGTATCGCGCTGGACGTGAACGGCTACATCTCTGAAGGCGCCGGTGAAAACCTGTTTGAAGTTAAAGACGGCGTGTTGTTTACTCCGCCGTTCACCTCTTCCGCGCTGCCGGGCATTACCCGCGACGCTATCATCAAGCTGGCGAAAGACCTGGGCCTGGAAGTCCGCGAGCAGGTATTGTCCCGCGAGTCCCTGTACCTGGCTGACGAAGTCTTTATGTCCGGGACTGCCGCAGAGATCACCCCAGTACGCAGCGTTGATGGTATTCAGGTGGGCGAAGGCCGCTGCGGCCCGATCACCAAGCGCATTCAGCAAGCATTCTTTGGCCTCTTCACCGGTGAAACCGAGGATAAATGGGGCTGGTTGGATCAGGTTAATCAATAAGCATAAAAAATGGGGCGACACGCAACGCCCCATTTCACCGAAACTGGGAGTAACTAAAGCATGCCTAAGTACCGTTCCGCCACAACCACTCACGGCCGTAATATGGCGGGTGCCCGCGCGCTGTGGCGCGCCACTGGAATGACCGACGATGATTTTGGTAAGCCGATTATCGCCGTGGTGAACTCTTTCACCCAGTTCGTGCCGGGCCACGTTCACCTGCGCGATCTCGGCAAACTGGTTGCTGAGCAAATCGAAGCCGCTGGCGGCGTCGCCAAAGAATTCAACACCATTGCGGTGGATGATGGTATCGCCATGGGCCACGGGGGTATGCTTTATTCACTGCCATCCCGCGAACTGATCGCCGACTCGGTGGAGTACATGGTTAATGCCCACTGCGCTGATGCGATGGTCTGTATCTCCAACTGCGACAAAATCACCCCGGGGATGTTAATGGCGTCTCTGCGCCTGAATATTCCGGTAATTTTTGTTTCCGGCGGCCCAATGGAAGCCGGGAAAACCAAGCTGTCCGATCAGATCATTAAACTCGATCTGGTCGATGCGATGATTCAGGGCGCTGACCCGAAAGTCTCCGACGATCAGAGCGATCAGGTTGAACGTTCCGCCTGCCCGACCTGCGGCTCTTGTTCAGGGATGTTCACCGCGAACTCCATGAACTGCCTGACCGAAGCGCTGGGCCTGTCGCAGCCGGGTAACGGCTCGTTGCTGGCGACTCACGCCGATCGCAAGCAGCTGTTCCTCAATGCGGGCTCGCGTATCGTTGAGCTGACTAAACGTTACTACGAGCAGGACGACGCCTCTGCGCTGCCGCGTAATATCGCCAATAAGGCGGCGTTTGAAAACGCCATGACGCTGGATATCGCCATGGGCGGCTCTACCAATACCGTACTGCATCTGCTGGCGGCGGCGCAGGAAGCGGAAATCGACTTCACCATGAGCGATATCGATAAACTTTCCCGTAAAGTGCCGCAGCTGTGTAAGGTCGCGCCAAGTACGCAGAAATATCATATGGAAGATGTTCATCGCGCGGGCGGCGTATTGGGCATTTTAGGCGAACTGGATCGCGCCGGGCTGCTGAACCGCGACGTGAAAAACGTGCTTGGTTTGTCCCTGCCGCAGACGCTGGAGCAGTACGATATCACCGTCACGCAGGACGAAGCGGTCAAAAAAATGTTCCGCGCTGGCCCTGCGGGTATCCGCACAACGCAGGCTTTCTCTCAGAACTGCCGCTGGGATACCCTGGATGACGATCGCGCAGAAGGCTGTATCCGCTCGCTGGAACATGCTTACAGCAAGGACGGCGGTCTGGCGGTTCTGTACGGCAACTTTGCCGAGAATGGCTGCATCGTGAAGACCGCCGGCGTTGACGACAGCATCCTCAAATTTACCGGCCCGGCTAAGGTATACGAAAGCCAGGACGCGGCTGTGGATGCAATCCTCGGCGGCAAGGTTGTCGCCGGTGACGTGGTGGTTATTCGCTACGAAGGGCCGAAAGGCGGTCCGGGGATGCAGGAAATGCTCTACCCGACGACCTTCCTGAAATCAATGGGTCTGGGTAAAGCCTGCGCGCTGATTACCGATGGACGCTTCTCCGGCGGTACTTCGGGTCTTTCCATTGGCCATGTTTCTCCGGAAGCCGCCAGCGGGGGCAATATCGCGATCATTGAAGATGGCGACATGATTGCTATCGATATCCCGAACCGCGGTATTCAGCTGCAGCTGAGCGATGCCGAGATTGCGGCGCGCCGCGAAGCTCAGGAAGCGCGCGGTGATAAAGCATGGACGCCGAAAGATCGTGAGCGTCAGGTTTCCTTTGCCCTTCGCGCCTACGCCAGCCTGGCAACCAGCGCCGACAAAGGCGCGGTGCGTGATAAATCGAAACTTGGGGGTTAATAATGGCCGAGTCGCAACCCCTGTCCGCCGCCCCCGAGGGGGCGGAATACCTCAGAGCGGTACTGCGCGCGCCGGTATATGAAGCCGCGCAGATCACGCCGCTGCAAAAAATGGAAAAGCTCTCGTCGCGCCTCGATAACGTTGTGCTGGTGAAGCGTGAAGATCGTCAGCCGGTGCACAGCTTTAAGCTGCGCGGGGCGTACGCGATGATGGCGGGGCTGACGGAAGAGCAAAAATCGCATGGCGTGATTACCGCTTCGGCGGGTAATCATGCGCAGGGCGTGGCTTTCTCGGCTTCTCGCCTGGGCGTGAAGGCGCTGATCGTCATGCCAACCGCCACGGCGGATATCAAAGTCGATGCGGTGCGCGGCTTCGGCGGCGAAGTGCTGCTGCACGGCGCGAACTTTGATGAAGCCAAGGCCAAAGCTATCGAGCTGGCGCAACAGCAGGGCTTTACCTGGGTACCGCCTTTCGACCACCCGATGGTGATTGCCGGGCAGGGTACGCTGGCGCTGGAGCTGCTGCAGCAGGATGCCCATATCGATCGCGTATTTGTCCCGGTCGGCGGCGGCGGTCTTGCGGCGGGCGTGGCGGTGCTGATCAAACAGCTGATGCCGCAGATTAAGGTCATTGCGGTTGAGGCCGAGGATTCTGCCTGTCTGAAAGCCGCGCTGGATGCGGGTCATCCGGTTGATTTACCCCGCGTCGGGCTCTTTGCCGAAGGCGTAGCGGTTAAACGTATCGGCGATGAGACTTTCCGTCTGTGTCAGGAGTATCTCGACGACATCGTTACTGTCGATAGCGATGCCATCTGCGCGGCGATGAAAGACCTGTTTGAAGACGTACGCGCGGTGGCTGAACCTTCCGGGGCGCTGGCGCTGGCGGGGATGAAAAAATATATCGCTCAGCATAATATTCGCAGCGAACGCCTGGCGCACGTGCTTTCCGGCGCGAACGTCAACTTCCACGGCCTGCGCTACGTTTCCGAACGCTGCGAGCTGGGGGAACAGCGTGAAGCGCTGCTGGCGGTCACCATTCCGGAAGAGAAGGGTAGCTTCCTCAAGTTCTGCCAGCTGCTGGGCGGCCGTTCGGTCACTGAATTTAACTATCGCTTCGCCGATGCGAAAAATGCCTGCATTTTTGTCGGCGTGCGCCTGAGCCGTGGTCTGGAAGAGCGGAAAGAGATCCTCAACCTGCTGCACGAGGGCGGCTACAGCGTAGTGGATCTCTCTGACGATGAAATGGCTAAGCTTCACGTGCGCTATATGGTGGGCGGGCGTCCGTCGCAGCCGCTGCAGGAACGTTTGTTCAGCTTCGAGTTTCCGGAATCCCCCGGTGCCCTGCTGAAGTTCCTGCATACCCTTGGCACCCACTGGAACATTTCTCTGTTCCATTATCGCAGCCACGGTACCGATTATGGCCGCGTGCTGGCGGCATTCGAACTGGGCGATCACGAGCCTGATTTTGAAACCCGCTTGCATGAGCTGGGCTACGATTGTCACGACGAGAGCAATAATCCAGCGTTCAGGTTCTTCCTCGCAGGTTAGGCTGCGCAGCGCTTATCTGGCCTACGATCGGGTTGTAGGCCGGTTCAGGCATCCGGCACTAGTGGCCAGGCAGCAAATTCCAGAATGCATTAATCAGCGGCTCATGCAGCCGCTTTTTTGGCGCGCAGACGCCGAGTTCAAAAGGGGTCTTCTCGTCGCTGCGCTCCAGAATCATTACGCGATTGCGTACTGGTTCCGGGCTATTTTCCAGCACCACTTCCGGCAGCAGCGCGACGCCGCAGCCCAGCGCCACCATAGAAACCATGGCTTCATGTCCGCCCACCGTAGCGTAAATCGACGGATTACTGATTTTATGGCGGCGAAACCACAGCTCAATGCGGCGGCGCACGGGCCCTTGATCGGCCATAATGAAGGGTACCGTTGCCCAGTCGGGTTTCTCCACCGAGATCTGGTTGCGAACCGGACAAGGCAGCGCCGGGGCGATCAGCACCACCGCCAGATTCTCCAGCATGGAAAACGCCACCGCGCCAGGCAGCATCTCGGGTTTCCCGGCAATCGCCAGATCGGCCTCACCCGTGACCACTTTCTCCATCGCATCGGCGGCATCGCCGGTGGTGAGCTTTATTTCCACCGAGGGATGTTCGGCGCGGAAACGATCGAGAATCGGCGGCAGATGACTGTAGGCGGCGGTCACCGAACAGAAGATATGCAGTTCGCCCGACAGCGACGGACCTTGCTGATCGATAGCGTGGCGCAGCTGCTGATACTGCAACAGCGTCTGCTGGGCAAAGGTGCGGAGCTCTTCTCCCGCTTCGGTAAGCGTTACCGTGCGGTTATCGCGGACAAACAGCGGCTGCCCAAGGTCTTCTTCCAGGCGCTGAATCTGCCGGGAAAGCGTGGAGGGGCTGACGTGCATCGCTCGCGCGCTGCGGCCAAAATGGCGGCTTTCCGCCAGATGCAGGAAGGTTTTTAGATCGCGTAAGTCCACCGGCGGCACTCCACAATTTTACATTGCAGAAATTGCAACGTGACGTTGTGAATATATCAATTTCCGCAATAAATTTCCTGTCATATAGTAAGTTCATTCTCTCTTGCACAGACACGGCAAGCGAACCGAACAATAAGACAGCACAACATCACGAGGTATCACCATGGCTAACTACTTTAATACACTGAACCTGCGCCAGCAGCTGGCGCAGCTGGGCAAATGTCGCTTTATGGGTCGCGACGAATTCGCCGATGGCGCAAGCTACCTTCAGGGTAAAAAAGTGGTCATCGTCGGCTGTGGCGCTCAGGGCCTGAACCAGGGTCTGAACATGCGCGACTCCGGTCTGGATATCTCCTACGCGCTGCGTAAAGAAGCGATTGCCGAAAAGCGCGCTTCATGGCGTAAAGCGACCGAAAACGGCTTCAAAGTAGGTACCTACGAAGAGCTGATCCCGCAGGCTGACCTGGTGGTCAACCTGACTCCGGACAAACAGCACTCTGACGTTGTGCGTTCCGTTCAGCCGCTGATGAAAGACGGCGCGGCGCTGGGCTACTCTCATGGCTTCAACATCGTGGAAGTTGGCGAGCAGATCCGTAAAGATATCACCGTCGTGATGGTGGCGCCGAAGTGCCCGGGTACCGAAGTGCGTGAAGAGTACAAGCGCGGCTTCGGCGTACCGACCCTGATCGCGGTTCACCCGGAAAACGATCCGAAAGGCGAAGGCATGGCGATTGCTAAAGCCTGGGCTGCGGCGACCGGCGGTCACCGTGCGGGCGTTCTGGAATCTTCCTTCGTCGCGGAAGTGAAATCTGACCTGATGGGCGAGCAGACCATCCTCTGCGGTATGCTGCAGGCCGGTTCTCTGCTGTGCTTCGATAAGCTGGTGGAAGAGGGTACCGACCCGGCATACGCCGAAAAACTGATTCAGTTCGGCTGGGAAACCATCACCGAAGCGCTGAAGCAGGGCGGTATCACCCTGATGATGGATCGCCTGTCTAACCCGGCTAAGCTGCGTGCTTACGCGCTGTCCGAACAGCTGAAAACGATCATGGCGCCGCTGTTCCAGAAGCATATGGATGACATCATCTCCGGTGAATTCTCCTCCGGCATGATGGCTGACTGGGCCAACGACGATAAGAAACTGCTGACCTGGCGTGAAGAAACCGGTAAAACCGCGTTCGAAACCGCACCGCAATTTGAAGGTAAAATCGGCGAGCAGGAGTACTTCGATAAAGGCGTTCTGATGATCGCGATGGTGAAAGCGGGCGTTGAGCTGGCGTTCGAAACCATGGTGGATTCCGGCATCATCGAAGAGTCTGCTTACTACGAATCACTGCACGAGCTGCCGCTGATCGCCAACACCATCGCTCGTAAGCGTCTGTACGAAATGAACGTGGTTATCTCCGATACCGCTGAATACGGTAACTACCTGTTCTCTTACGCTTGCGTACCGCTGCTGAAAGAGTTCATGACCACCCTGCAGACCGGCGACCTGGGCAAAGCGATTGCCGAAGGCGCGGTAGACAACGCTCAGCTGCGCGACGTGAACGAAGCCATTCGCGGCCATGCTATCGAGCAGGTTGGTAAGAAACTGCGTGGTTACATGACTGATATGAAACGCATTGCGGTTGCCGGGTAAATAAAAACGACGGTGGTGGGGGGATACCCTCACCCCAGCCCTCTCCCACAGGGAGAGGGAGCAAACATTCAAGGCCTTCTCAGCGAGAAGGCTTTGTTGTTTATTTCCGGTACAGCACTTTGATGATGTGATAACCAAACTGGGTGTGCAGCGGGCCGGTGGGCTCCAGCTCCGGGCAGGAGAAGACGACTTTATCAAACGCCGGCACCATCTGGCCCTGGCGGAATTCACCTAAATCGCCGCCGCGTTTGCCTGACGGGCAGATCGAGTGCTTCTTCGCCAGTTTACCGAAATCGGCGCCGTTTTTAATTTGCTCCAGAAGATCCAGTGCCAGCTGCTCTTCTTTAACCAGAATATGCAGTGCTGCTGCCGTTTTTGCCATGATCGTACCTTGATTGAATAGGGGATGAATCAGGGCGCAATAGTAGCATGGGCTAGCGGCGATACAGCACCTTAATGATGTGGTAGCCAAACTTGGTTTTGACCGGCCCGTAAGGTTTGAGCAGCGGGCAGCTGAAGACTGCCTTATCGAACGGCCCAACCATGACTCCTTGATTAAACTCGCCGAGATCGCCGCCGTTGCGCCCGGAGGGGCACTTTGAATAGCGCTTGGCCAGATGATCGAAGCTTACGCCACGTTCCAGTTTGGCGAGGATCTCTTGCGCCAGCTTCTCTTCTTTAACCAGGATGTGCAGGGCTGCTGCGCTCTTTGCCATTATTTTGTTCTCACGTCTCAAAGATATCCCGTTACTTTACCACCCGCTTTGGTCGTGGACATATACTCTTCGCCATCGCGGGACAGATGTCTCGCCTGATAGACGGAAGCGGGAGATGAGCAACACTTTTATCCGGCGTATTCCCCCCTGCCAGGGACAGCCGTCCTGTCCTTAACGTCGTGGAGCGAGATAACATGGACACAATGAAAAAACCTGACTTTTCAGTTAGCTGGCTTTCCGGGCTGAGCGAGATTGTCAGCGATCCGCTGCTCTATGAATTACTGAAATATTGTCCTCTGGAGATCATGCGGCGCTGGCGCTTCGAAGAGATCCCGCGCGGTGATTTTATCTGCCGACAGGGTGACGTGTGTCAGCGGTTTTCGCTGATTATCGCCGGTGAGGTGGACGTTTTCTATGAGGCTGAAGACGGGCGCCGCTACCGCCAGGCCCGTTACCGTAAAGGCGACATGCTGGGCGAGCTCGAGATCTTTGAGTCGCGTCATTACATCTGCTCGGTGGTGGCGGTGGGTCATGTGCAGCTCCTGAGCCTGTCGCAGGAACATTTCTGCCGCTGGCTGGCGTTAGATAACCATTTTAACCAGCGGATGCTGCGCTTTTTTAGCCAGCAGTATTACCAGCTATCGAAGAAGGCCAGCAGCGACAATCTTTACTCGCTGCATCAGCGGGTATGTCAGGCGTTATGGCTGCGTTATCAAAAGGATGGCGCCAGTGAAATCTTGCTGGATAAGCAAAATCTCAGCCAGGAATTCGCGGCGACGACCCGCAGTATTAACCGTATTTTGCATGACCTGAAAGCGCTACAGATTATTGATACCGATGGTGAACGCATTGTGTTGTTAGCTCCTGAAAAACTGAAGCAGGAGGCTGATATCGGATAACCGCAAGAGTAAGGAGGCGGGAGAATGTCGCTGCAACCCCATATCCAGTTAAGCAAAGAGATGACCGGCGCGCGATACGCGCTGCTGCCGGGCGACCCGCAGCGGGTCGACCGCATCGCCAATTTTCTTGATAATCCACAGCCGCTCGGTCAGAACCGGGAGTTTCGCGCCGCGCGCGGCTGGTATCAGGGCGTCGAGATTTTGGTACTCTCCACCGGAATCGGTGGCCCCTCCACCGCGATCGCCATTGAAGAACTGCGCCAGATCGGCGTAACCACTCTGATTCGTATCGGCAGCTGCGGGGCACTGCAGGATAATCTTGCGCTCGGCGACGTGATTATCGCTCACGCCGCGGTGATGGATGACGGTACCAGCCGAACCTATGCGCCGGCGGGCTATCCGGCCTGCGCTGACCCACAGCTGACCTGGGAACTGATGGCGCAGGCGCGGCAGATGAATATCCCGGCCGCGTGCGGTCTGGTGCGTAGCCATGACAGTTTCTATACCGATCGTGAGGCGGAACTGGATGCGCAGTGGTCGGCGCGCGGCATTCTGGGGGCGGATATGGAGAGCGCCGCCCTGATGACTATCGGCGCGCTGCGCGGGCTACGTACGGCTTCATTACTCAACGTGGTTGTTGCCCATAACGGTTGTCTGGATAGCAGCATCAATGATTATGTCCAGCAGGAAGCGCTGTGCCAGCAGGGCGAAGAACGGCAAATTACCCTGGCGCTACGCGCCATTTATTCCGCTAGCCAGCAAGGAGGTTTGTGATGGATTTTTTTAGCATTAACAATGTGATGGTCAACATTCCTCTCGGCGAAGGCGGCTATGCGCTATCGTGGATTGAAGCCATCGGTACCATATTCGGCCTGTTGTGTATCTGGTGCGCCAGCCGGGAAAAAATCATCAACTATCTGTTTGGCCTGATCAACGTCACGCTGTTTGCGGCCATTTTTTTCCAGATTCAGCTCTATGCCAGCCTGCTGCTGCAGGTGTTTTTTTTCGCAGCCAACATTTACGGCTGGTACGCGTGGAGCCGGCAAAACGAGGCGCAGGAGGCCGCGCTCAAGGTACGCTGGCTTTCCCGTCAGCAAACGCTGGCGCTGGGCGGCGTCTGCGCGGTGGCGATTATTTTGATGACGTTGTTTATCGATCCGGTGTTCGCGACGCTCACTCGTATCATGATTGCCCTGCTGCAAACTTTCGGTATGCAGGTTGCGATGCCCGACCTCCAGCCCGATGCCTTCCCGTTCTGGGATTCCACCATGCTGGTGTTGTCGATTGCCGCCATGGTGCTGATGACGCGTAAGTTCGTCGAAAACTGGCTGCTGTGGGTACTTATTGACGTGATTAGCGTCGTTATCTACGCGGTACAAGGCGTTTACGCCATGTCGCTTGAATATGTCCTGCTGACGGCGATCGCGGTGATGGGCTCGTACAGCTGGATCAAGAGCGCGCAGCGTAACGGCTATACTCCGCTTGCCGCATCCTGATTGACCGATTTCCAGGCTGCCTGAATGGGCAGCCTGTTGCTCTCACCGCCCCTCTTTCTGCTACAATCCCCACCCCGTTCGAAGATTGAGCAAAATACACCCATGCGTTTAAATCCTGGCCAACAACAAGCCGTCGAATTCGTTACCGGACCGTGCCTGGTGCTGGCGGGTGCCGGTTCCGGTAAGACCCGCGTTATTACCAATAAAATCGCCCACCTGATCCGCGGCTGCGGCTACCAGGCGCGCCATATCGCGGCGGTTACCTTTACCAACAAGGCGGCGCGCGAAATGAAAGAGCGCGTCGGGCAAACGCTGGGGCGTAAAGAAGCGCGCGGCCTGATGATTTCCACCTTCCACACGCTGGGGCTGGATATCATCAAACGCGAATACGCTGCGTTAGGGATGAAATCCAACTTCTCGCTGTTCGACGATACCGACCAGGTGGCGCTGTTAAAAGAGCTCACCGAAGGGCTGATCGAAGACGATAAAGTGGTGCTTCAGCAGCTGATCTCCACGATCTCCAACTGGAAAAACGATCTGAAAACCCCTGCCCAGGCCGCCGCCGGCGCGAAAGGGGAGCGGGATCGGATCTTTGCTCACTGCTACGGGCTGTACGACGCGCATATGAAAGCCTGTAACGTACTCGACTTTGACGATCTGATCCTGCTGCCGACCCTGCTGCTGCAGCGCAACGAAGAGGTGCGGGAGCGCTGGCAGAACAAGATTCGCTATCTGCTGGTGGATGAATACCAGGACACCAACACCAGCCAGTACGAGCTGGTGAAACTGCTGGTGGGGCAGCGGGCGCGCTTTACCGTAGTCGGCGATGACGATCAGTCGATCTACTCCTGGCGCGGCGCGCGGCCGCAGAACCTGGTGCTGCTAAGCCAGGATTTCCCGGCGCTGCAGGTGATCAAGCTGGAGCAAAACTACCGCTCTTCCGGGCGTATTCTGAAGGCGGCCAACATCCTGATTGCCAACAACCCGCACGTCTTCGAAAAGCGCCTGTTTTCCGAGCTGGGCTATGGCGTAGAGCTGAAGGTGCTCTCCGCCAACAATGAAGACCACGAGGCGGAACGCGTGGCTGGCGAACTGATCGCCCATCACTTTATTAATAAAACCGCCTATAAGGATTACGCGATCCTGTATCGCGGCAACCATCAGTCGCGGGTTTTCGAAAAGATGCTGATGCAAAACCGCATCCCGTACAAAATTTCCGGCGGCACGTCGTTCTTTTCCCGTCCGGAAATTAAAGACCTGCTGGCCTATCTGCGCGTGCTGACTAACCCTGATGACGACAGCGCCTTCCTGCGCATCGTCAATACGCCGAAGCGCGAAATCGGTTCGGCGACGCTGCAAAAGCTGGGCGAATGGGCGATGGGGCGCAATAAAAGCATGTTTACTGCCAGCTTCGATATGGGCCTGACCCAGACGCTGAACGGACGCGGCTATGAGTCTTTGACCCGCTTCACCCACTGGCTGCGGGAGATCCAGCAGCTTTCAGAGCGCGAGCCGATTGCCGCCGTCCGCGATCTGATCCGCGGCGTGGATTATGAATCCTGGCTCTATGAGACTTCGCCCAGCCCGAAAGCCGCCGAAATGCGGATGAAAAACGTCAATACGCTCTTCACGTGGATGACGGAAATGCTGGAGGGCAGCGATATCGATGAACCGATGACCCTCACCCAGGTCGTGACCCGTTTTACGCTACGAGACATGATGGAGCGCGGCGAGTCGGATGAGGAGACGGATCAGGTACAGCTGATGACGCTTCACGCTTCAAAAGGGCTGGAGTTCCCCTACGTCTACCTGGTTGGCATGGAGGAAGGGCTGCTGCCGCACCAGAGCAGTATTGATGAAGACAACGTCGATGAAGAACGCCGTCTTGCCTACGTGGGTATCACCCGCGCGCAGAAAGAGCTTACTTTTACCTTGTGCAAAGAGCGCCGTCAGTACGGCGAGCTGGTGCGACCGGAGCCGAGCCGTTTCCTGCTGGAGCTGCCGCAGGATGATCTGATTTGGGAGCAGGAGCGCAAAGTGATTTCGCCGGAAGAGCGCATGCATAAAGGTCAGGCGAACGTCGCCAACATCCGGGCGATGCTGGCGAAAGCGCGTAAATAGCGGCTAGCGGCCGTTTTGCTGCTGACTCTGGAACTGACGTAGCTCTTCGCGACCCGGAGCACCGTCTGCACCCGGCCGGGTGACGACAATAGCCGCTACTTCATTGCCCAGCAGCGCGGCCTGGCGCAGATCCATCCCGCAGGCCAGCCCGGCGATCGTACCGGCGCAGTGGCTGTCTCCAGCGGCAATCGTATCGTAGACCTTCACGCGGCAGGCAGGAATATGCTGCGGTTGTGCGTCAGGTTCAACCACCCACGCGCCATCTTTATCGAACCGACAGATCGCCCGTAAATGCCAGTCGCTGGCGAGCCGTGAAGCGGCGTCAAGGGTCGCGCTATCCAAATCGTATAAACGTGCACACAGCACGCTGAGTTCATCGTGATTCAGAGTGAGCACAGGAGCTTTGCCCAGCAGCGCCTGGATAAAGTGAATATCCAGATCGTTCAGACGCGGGCCAAAATCGACAAACAGCGTTTTATCTTCCGTAAGGTCCAGAATCCACTGGCGCAGCGCTTCGCTGGCCAGCTCGTAGCCAGAGACATAAATTATGGCGTCCTTCGGCTGCGGAATTTGTGCCAGCAGCTCGTTGTTCCAGTGCTGCTCGCAGCCCTCAATGGTGATAAACGTCCGCTCTTTGTTCGCCTCGACGAGTGCCAGACACCAGCCGTTATCGTGGGTGGGGTGGCGCAAGAGGACGGGTAGGTTTTCCAGCGCCATTTTCTGTGCAACGGCCTGCCCCCACTCGCCATTGCCCACCGGTATCGCGTTTATCAAAGGGAGTTCAAGGCGCGAGAGCGCGCGGGCGACATTAAACGCGCAGCCGCCAATCTGCCGTCCGCCATCGCGGGCAGAAACATCGCTACCGCTATGCGGCAGCGCATCGAGATGGAGAATCATGTCGCCAAAAGCGGCGCCGATAACCACGATCGGCCGCCGCGGCGACAGCAGGTCAGCTGTTATTGTCACGGCTGGCCTCCTTTCTTGCGCCGAACGCCAGATACAGCGCCAGGCTCAGAATAAAAGAGACAAACAGACCCAGGCTGGAGTCCGCGAAAATGCCGACCGCGAAAGGTCCGTCGATAAACCCGGTTTTGGATACCATCAATCCCGCCAGCGCGCCGACAATCCAGCAGCCCAGCGCGGTGCGGTTCGCTCCGCTTTCCCTGAATAAATCAGCTTCAGCATATCCGGCTCGGCGGCGAATCCGATAAAAATCGACCATAAAAATGGCGGCCCAGGCGGCCAGAAATACGCCGCAGAAAATCAGAAACGCGATGAAAGGGCCGAGAAAATCTTTCGAGACAAACAGCACATAGAGCGCGATCCCCAGCACCAGAACGGCATCAAGGGCTACGGCGGAGCGCTGCTGGAGCTTAATCCCCATGCTTAACAGGTTAAGGCTGGCGGAATAGAGACTCAGCACGGCGATGGTCACGACCCCGGCGGTCGCCGCGGCCAGATAGGGGATTGCCATCCAGGAAGGCAGCAGTTTGCCAATCGCTGAAATGGGGTTCTCGCTGGAGGCCAGGTCGGGGATCTGGGCGGTAAGCAGTATCCCGGTGAGCATCAGCAGCAGTAGGGGGAGCGCGGCGCCGCTGACAACGGCGAGAAAAATAGGCTTTTCACCGGCGTCGGGACGCTGATCCCGGCTATAGTCGGCGCCGGCGATAGCCCAGCTGATGCCGGTGCCCGCGGCAATAATTGATACCGCTGGCAAAAAGCCGGTGAGCCAGCTGCCTGAAGGCAGCGCGAGGATGGCCTGCCAGTCTGCGGTGAAGAGTAAATAGATCACTACCAGCAGCGTCATGGCGCCAAAGATCCGGGTGATCCATTTTTGCATCATCAGCACGGCATTTTGTCCGAGCACGCTGACCAGTACGGTCAGCCCGCCAAACAAGAAAAGCGACAGCGCGGTGGTGGTCAGGCTCTCTTCAAGACCCATGGCGGCAAACAGCGCGACGAGGGTGAGCGTGCCGGTAATGATATTGACCGCTTCCCAGCCCATCAGATTCACCCAACAGAAGCTGGTGGGCGCGATATTGCCGCGTTTGCCAAAAATGACCCGGGAGAGGGTGAGCGTCGTGGTGCGGCCGATTTTGCCGGCGATGCTGGTGACGCCGACCAGCGCAAAAGAGGCGACGCCCGCCACGGCGGCAAGGAGCGACTGCCAGAATGAGAGGCCAAACGCCACAATGACCGCGCCGTAAACGACACCAAGAATGCCAATATTCGCGGCGCACCAGACGAAAAACAGCTGGACCGGTTGTTGGGTCTGGTGGACCGGAGGAACGAGACCGATCCCTAATTCCGCCATTCCGGGATCTGCCGTCTGGATATTTCCATCGTATGAAGCTTTGCTGTCCATAGTGATGCCCTCAGTGAATTATGCGAAGCGGTATCCTGCAAGCCGCTGTGCGTAAGGCGCGAAGTCGATGCTGTTGGCCTGCTTAATCTGTTGTATAGGTTCTTCAGGAAAAGCCTCTATGCCATGAAGCGCGCCGCAGATGGCGGTTGCCATCGCGCCAATAGTGTCGGTGTCGCCGCCTAAATTGGCTGCCAGCATAGCGCATTTCATGGGCTGCGTTTTTGCCAGCTCGACCAGCGCAATCGCTGCGGGGACAGACTCGATAATATCCATACCGGCGCCGATATCCTCATAAATACGTTCGATACCTGTCAGGTGGTCAGTCTCTCCGGAGATCGTTTCCAGCGCCAGGTGGATACGGTTCCCAAGAAGTGGACTAAAAGTGGACTCGTAATGGCGCTGGGTTTCATTTGCCAGCGACGCCAGCTCCGTTTTGATTAACGGCCATTCGGCCCCTTCAATGGCGCGGCTGATCGCCCAGGCAATGACCACCGCGCCGGCGATGGCGATGTCGGATTTGTGCGTCGGCAGGCAGGATAGCCGCACTTGCTCAATGAAAAACGCCCTGTCCTCGGTGGGCAGTCGACAGCCCATCGGCGCCACGCGCATTGCCGCACCGTTGGTCACGCCGTTGGCCGCGATCTCATCCAGCGGTTGCCCCTGTTCGAGCGCGATCAGAGAAGCCTTTGAGGTTGGGCCGAGAATATTTTTCTCAAATGCCTGGCAGCGTCGGGCCCACAGCAGGATGTGTCTGGCGATGGCCAGTGGATCGGTCACGCCGTTGTTTTCATCAAGCGCATCCATCAGCGCGATGCACTGATGGGTGTCATCCGTGAACTCGGCGGCGCGAAATTCGCAGGCAGCAATATTCTCTTTCGGTCCGGGAAGAAAGCGTTCAATCCAGCCAAAATGGTTAATGATTCGACGTTTAGGCCACAGTTCAGAGGGCATGCCCATCGCATCACCGATGGCTTGCCCAAAAAGACAGCCAAGGATGCGGCTTTCGGCAATATAGGTAGGGCGAATATCAGACATCGTCGGCTCCCAGGAAGAAATGAATAAAAGTTAATCTAAAAATAGATCCAGATTAAGTCCAGTTAAAGTCCTTTATCATCATGCTGTGATCGCAGGCGCATTCTGAGAGAAAAATGCGGCGCTCAAAATAGTGGGGAGACGTTATGATGGGGCTATTGATTCCAGTATGGATCCACTATGATAAATCCACTGCCACTGAATTCCGCAAGGCCACGAAATTATGTCGCAACCGTTGCTTGAGTATATAAAAGGGCGTCTGAATGCAGAGGCTCCCGCGCCGCTTTATATTCAGCTTAAACAAGCTATTGAAGCTGCGATGACGGAGCGGTTATTGACGCACGGCAGCATTCTGCCCTCCGAGCGCAAAATGTCGCAGACGCTGGAACTATCGCGCGTGACGGTGGTTAAGGCCCTTGATGCGCTGCTGGAAGCCGGGTTGGTGATTAAGCGCCATGGAAAAGGGACCGAGGTGAATCTGCCGGTAAGCTATAACCTTGCCAGCGGCGGGTTTTCTGCCCAGCTACAAAATTCAGGAACGGTGTCCAATCGATGGCTGGTGCGGGAAAAGCTGGCGGCGGATGATTTTCTGGCTCGTGAGCTGGAGATCGCGGTCGGCGATCGGGTGGCGAAAATTAAACGCGTACGTCTGGTCGATGCCCTTCCGGTTTCTATCGAAACCATGTTTATTCCCGAGCATTTCTTGCCCCGCCCGGATTTACTTGAAGGGTCGCTGTACGCGCACTGGGCGGAAAATGCTATTTTTCCCGATCTTCAGGATTACTCCTTGACGGTACATGTTCCTTCGGGGGAAGAGCTGAATTTGCTCGACTTGCCGCAGGGGGTGCCATTGATGAAAATTACGCTGAAAAGCCGTAATGCTCAGGGCGAGGTGCTTGAGTACGGTACCGCCTTCTGCCTGAGCAATTACTTTAATTTTGATTTCAGAGTGAAGCTCCAGTCGTTGCCTGGCGGCAAACCAGACGTCGTACGCAGAAAAGAGGCGTGATGCCAGTATCCGGGCGATGCTGGTAAAGATGCCCTTCAGGCGATGCATTGTTGCCAGGCGGCGGAGAAGGGCATTACCAGCAGCAGCGAGGGTAGCATGTTCGCCGTTGGAAAAGCGCGAATACCGCAGAGTCGAAAACCCGTCGCCAACATGACGATGCCGCCGCAGGCCGTAAAATCCGCGATCATTGACGGAGTGATAAACACCATAATAAAGCTGGCGGCGAAGAAGAGGATCGCAAATACAATTAGCTGGGGCACAAAAATAACGGCGATGATATACCCCAGCGCGGAGGCAAAAATAGCGGCGGTGAAGAAGTCGAGAATAGATTTAGTGATCAATATTGTCGCATCTCCGGTCATTCCTTCGGTTAATGCACCAAAAATACCGGTTCCGCTGGCGCAAAACAGGATCAGTACGGCGATAAACTGGTTGGTAAAATCCTCTGGCTCCATACCGGAGTTGCCGTTGGTGGGAAAAACCTTCTCGATAGGACCCCGAAGCTTCATTGCGGCATTTTCGATAAGCTTTTCGATATGCAGCAGGCTACCGATAATGGTACCCACGATGACTGCCAAAGCAATAGGCGGCAGATTTATCAACTTATTGAGAAAAAATACACCCATACTGATGGATATTAATCCGGCGATTAGCGGTAAGGTTTTTTTTAAATGCTCAGGAATAAATCGGTTGAGAGAAGCGCCAAAAATGGCACCGATAAGCAGTGAACCACTGCAAATAAAAATACCTAGCGGCATGATATATTCTCCATAAATGAAAAGGGCCTGTTATTAGGCCCTTTAGTTGTAATGGGATGGGTTATTTAATATTAAACACGCGGCTAGCGTTGCCCCAGGCAATTTTATCTTTCAGTTCAGTATCCATTTCCAGCGGATCGAACCAATCGCAGGCCTGATGAATATCTTCATAGGGATAATCGACGGAAAACATCACGCGATCCGGGCCCATAATATCAAGCGCATTTTGCAGCGAATAAGTATTAAAGTGGCCGCTGGTGGTCACGATAAAGTTATTCTGCAAATAGTGCATTAATGGTTTTTCTGCTTTGCCGAGGCCGCAGCCGAAACGCTGGCGATAGAGACGATGCTGCGTTCGTGGCAGCATATGGACCAGTCCTTCGCCTAAATGGCCCAGCACCAGATTCAGGTTTGGATAGCGGTCAAACAGTCCGCTCATCATCAGGCGAATCGCATGAACTGCGGTTTCCTGCGCAAACCCCCAGGCGGAACCGATCAGGCTTTCATAGCCGGTGTAGATACCGCGCGCAGCGCCTTCTAATGGTTCACGAGGATGCAGATAAACGGGAACGTTCAGCTCATTGACTTTATCCCAGAATACCAGCATCGATTCATCATCCAGGTACAGGCCGTGTTCGCTATCCTGGACATTGGTATAACCGTTAATCAGCGCGCCTTTCATTCCCAGTTTTTTTACTGCGCGATCCAGCTCTTCGGCCGCAGCTTCGGGATTTTGTAATGCTAAAGTAGCGAATGCGCTGAATTTATCCGGATTGGGTTTAACGTAGTTCTCGATGATATAGTCATTGGTTTCGCGAGCAAAAGATACGGCTGTCGCTTTATCTAAAATAGATTGGGCCCCAGGTGAAGTTAAAGAAAGGATAACATGGTCAATATTCCTCTGGGCCATTTCATTCAGCTGATAGCTACGATCTAATAAGCGGCGCTCAACGTCCTGCATGTATTCAGAACCATTTCTTGAGGCTTCACCCGTTGCATCCCACAGGCTGTTATTTTTAGGTGTTGAAACGTGCTCTTCTAAAGCGATTTTACCACGCATAATCTATTCCTCTAATCGTTTTCGATATTATCTGATGCGAGGAGAATAGGATTTTTTACGTATTGGCAGCAATATGCAGAATGTAATACAGACTATCAGGAAAACTAATACAGTATTATGATTTGAGGTCTAAAAATTAATAGATGGTTGTGTTACTGCCCGTTGTGGGTAAGTTGACGATCAGCGACCGTAGCCAGATATGCCCCGGATCGCGATGTAGACGCTGATGCCAGACCTGGCGAATAGCAATTTCCGGTAACGAAAATGGCAACGGCCAGCTGCAGCAGGGATAGCGATTAATAATATGGTTCGCCAGCTGCTCGGGGACGACGGCAAGCAATTCGCTATCCGCAACCAGTTCGCCTGCGCCTAAAAAGCTGGGGAGGGTGAGGGCGATACGGCGCGGCATGCCGTACTCATTAAGCAATTTATCGATATCGCCATGCCCTGTGCCGTTGACGTGAACGGCAAGATGCTTTTCCAGCCGCCAGTTCTCGGCAGTAAACGAGTCTCGGATCCGCGGATGGTTTTCTGCCGCCAGGCAAACGTAGGATTGATTAAACAGGCGTTGCTGATAAACGCTATCCGGTAGCTGCATCAGATAGCCAATAGCTAAATCGCATTTACCCGACTCAAGCGCGCCCAGCGTTTGATCGTCGATATTCAATACGGAAAAAGTAATGCCTTCGGCGCGCTGCTGCTGTAGCAGAGCCTGCAGCGGCGGTAACAACGTCATTTGGCTAATATCGGTCATGCCGATAGTGAAGTTACGCGTATTGGTTTGGGGGTTAAATTCAGGATTGCCGGGAAGTTGGTTATCGACTAGCTGAAGAATGGTAAAAATGGTCTGGGCGATATCATCGGCGCGAGGCGTGGGCACCATACGTTGCCCGATTCGCACAAACAGGGGATCGTCAAAATGCTCGCGCAGCTTTTTCAACAACAGGCTGCCGGTCGGCTGACTGACGTTGAGCGCTTCGGCGGCAGGAGAGACATTCCCCAGGCGGAAGAGGGCGGAAAAAAAACGTAGCGATTTGAAGTCCAGTTCTTCTCGCATGATATTCCCCTGATTGGGCTATTTTGCTGCGCCATCCTCGTTCAGCAGTAGCGGCCAGTGAACGTAGCTCTGCCACTGGCACTCCTGTTCGACCATTTCCCGGCCCAGCGGATGATTTTCCATCCACCCATGGGGCAGCGTTAATGTCAAATTTTCATCGACGGCAGCCAGCGTAATCATCGGCAGCAGGTCGTCGCGTCGGCGGCTGGCAAACAGAATAGCCAGACGCAGCAGACGACACATATGCTCCGCGACTCTCGGCGGAACCGCGTTTTGTTGATGAAGGGAAGAAAGGTCGACGGTGCTGGTTTGGTTTAACAGCAGGGTCGCCAACAGCTTCTTTTGCGCGGGGGTAAAGCCGGGCAGGTCCAGATTGCGCACCAGCCAGGCGGCGTGCAAAGGCGCCTGCTTGTACTCCACGCTCAGGCCGATTTCATGCAGCTGGCAGGCGCTTTGCAGCAAATCGAAGCATAGCGGCTCAATTTCCCAGCTGTTTTCCACCTGATGAACGAAATGGGCGGCCAGCTGGGCAACGCGCTGCGCCTGTTCGGTATCAACCAGAAACCGGCGCTGAATATTACGTAAGGTACGACTGCGAATATCCTGATCGATCGACAGGTGCAGCATGCCGTAGACCAGACCTTCACGCAGCGCGCCGCCGGCGAGCGTCATGCACTGAATGTTCAGCTCGCTGAAGATGGCCATGAGAATCGCCAGTCCGCTAGGAAAGACGAGCGCGCGTTCAAGGGTCAGGCCTTCAATCTCCAGCTCTTCCAGACGACCGCACTGAATAGCGCGCTGTTTGAGCTGCTGTAGTTTGGCTAAGGTGATGCGTTCATCCATCCCCTGCGCCATCATGATTTCTTGTAACGCCTGGACCGTACCGGAAGCCCCGACGCACACTTTCCAGCCGTGATAGCGCAGAACATCGGCGACGGGACGCAAAACTTCACGCGCGGCGGTTTCGGCCTGGTCAAAGTTTTCTTTGGTCAGGCTGCGATCGGCGAAGTACCGTTCCAGCCAGGTCACGCAGCCCATCGACAGGCTAAAAAGCGAGGTGGTTTGCGCGCCGGTGCCGGTAACCAGCTCGGTGCTGGCGCCGCCAATATCCACGACCAGACGCTGATCCGCGCCGCCGGTTGTATGCGCGACGCCCTGATAAATCAGGCGCGCTTCCTCTTCGCCGCTGATAACCTGCACCGCGCAGCCGAGGATTTCCCGCGCTTTTTCCAGAAACTCACCGGCGTTAACCGCCAGGCGCAGCGTCGCCGTAGCGACCACGCGGATTTGCGTCGGGGGAATATCCTGCAAACGCTCGGCGAACAGGCGCAAGCATTGCCAGCCGCGCTCCATGGCTTCGGCAGAGAGCGTGTTGTCGCCATTAAGGCCAGCGGCCAGACGGACTTTGCGTTTGATACGACTGAGGGTCTGGATGCTCCCAGCCACCTCGCGTACAACCAACATATGAAAGCTATTGGAGCCAAGATCGATAGCTGCATAGAGCGAGGTGGAACTCATACACTTCATCCTTCAAGCTGCCTCTGCGCTGGCCGCGTTCTCTTTCCCGGAGCGCTTACCTGAGTAGGCTCATCGGGATTCGTTCTCTTGCCGCCTTGATGCAACTTGCATGATGTTGTGTATGGCATATTGCTTTAACCTGAACGACGACGATTACGTGGTGGACCGTTACGACGCGGGCCGTTGCCAGGGCGCGGGCGCGTGAGGCGCAGCGGTCTGGGCAGTTCGGTCATGAGCGCGTCAGAATTGTATTTGCTGACCGGAATTGAATGACCAATATAGGTTTCAATCGCCGGCAGGTTCAGCGCGTACTCTTCACAGGCCAGGCTGATGGAGTGACCGCTGGCGCCAGCGCGGCCGGTACGGCCAATACGGTGAACGTAGTCTTCGCAATCGTCCGGCAGGTCGTAGTTAAAGACGTGCGTAACGGCCGGAATATGCAGACCGCGGGCGGCAACGTCGGTTGCGACCAGAATGTCGATATCGCCGCGGGTAAATTCATCGAGAATTCGCAGGCGTTTTTTCTGCGCGACGTCGCCGGTTAACAGGCCAACGCGATGGCCGTCCGCCGCCAGGTGACCCCAGATATCTTCACAACGATGCTTGGTATTGGCGAAAATAATCGCGCGATCCGGCCACTCTTCTTCAAGCAAGGTCTGCAGGAGGCGCATTTTTTCTTCGTTGGAAGGATAGAACAGCTCTTCTTTAATACGGTGGCCCGTTTTCTGTTCAGGCTCAACTTCGACGTACTCGGCGTTGTTCATTTGTTCGAACGCCAGTTCACGGACGCGATAAGAAAGGGTGGCTGAGAACAGCATGTTCAGGCGCTGATTCGCCGGCGGCATACGGCGGAATAGCCAACGGATATCTTTAATAAAGCCGAGATCGTACATGCGATCGGCTTCGTCAAGAACGACAACCTGAATGGCGCCGAGGTTAATATGGTTCTGTTTGGCGTAGTCGATAAGGCGACCGGTGGTACCGATCAAAATATCCACGCCGCTTTCCAGTACTTTCAGCTGCTTATCGTAGCCGTCGCCGCCGTATGCCAGGCCCAGCTTCAGACCGGTAGACTGCGCCAGCGGTTCGGCGTCAGCATGAATCTGTACCGCCAGTTCACGCGTCGGCGCCATGATCAGCGCGCGCGGCTGGTTGACCTGGCGGTCAGCGATCGCCGGGTGAGTGAGAAGATAATGAAACGTTGACGTCAGAAACGCCATCGTTTTACCGGTACCGGTTTGCGCCTGCCCGGCGACATCGCGACCTTCCAGCGTAAGCG
This sequence comes from Klebsiella sp. MBT K-1, assembly GCF_002556465.1. Classification (NCBI taxonomy): domain Bacteria; kingdom Pseudomonadati; phylum Pseudomonadota; class Gammaproteobacteria; order Enterobacterales; family Enterobacteriaceae; genus Klebsiella; species Klebsiella sp. MBT K-1. The sequence continues at coordinate 27,893 of NZ_PDEL01000022.1, forward strand.
GGAGGGCGAGTGCCTGGATGGGTGTGCAATTATGAAACCCTTTCTTTTCAAGGGCTTCAATCACTGCCGGGTGCAGGGCGAAGTCGGAAAACTTCTGTTCTGTTAAATGTGTTTTGCTCATAGTGTGGTAGAATATCAGCTAACTATTGCATTAAGAAAGCGTATCCGGTGAAATAACGTCAACCTTTCGTTGGCTATGTATGAAATTATTCAAGGTGCGTCTGCGGCAACTGAACGAATCTTCGAAAGCTTAGACTACTAAGCGAGGCGAGGGTGACAAATCTGCGATAAGCCGGTTTGAACGTGGGTTGCTTTATCTTTTGCGGGGCAAAGTTCATGATGGACATTGTGACGCAGATCGATAAAAGAGGCATTCTGAAGAACAGCGTGCGTAACGTAGCATCGACACGTCGTTGATGGCCGCGACACCAACACACCAGGCTTATTCCTGTGGAGTTAAATATGAGCGATAAAATTATTCACCTGACTGACGACAGTTTTGACACGGACGTACTCAAGGCTGACGGGCTAACCCTCGTCGATTTCTGGGCAGAGTGGTGTGGTCCGTGCAAAATGATCGCCCCGATTCTGGATGAGATCGCTGAAGAGTATCAGGGCAAACTGACCATTGCGAAACTGAACATCGATCAGAACCCGGGCACCGCGCCGAAATACGGCATTCGCGGTATCCCGACCCTGCTGCTGTTCAAAAATGGCGAAGTTGCAGCGACCAAAGTTGGCGCGCTGTCCAAAGGCCAGTTAAAAGAGTTCCTCGACGCCAACCTGGCGTAAGCGGCTTGCTCTCCCGGCGTCCAGCCTCCTATTTTTTGCGGATCTCTGGACGCCCGGCGAGAGTCGTGCTAAGTTAATCTCAGACTTCGTTTTAAACATACCTTTGTTTGAATCTTGTTTTACCCAAAGCGTCCCGCAAAAATGCGCGTGAGGCTTATAATCCGGGCTTATCACTCATTCCGTTTAGTCGTTTCAGTTCTGCGTTCTTTCCTGTGACCAGGCAACGTACAGACACGAGATGAAGGCCGTTAACAGGCATGGATGTTCCTGCCATACCATTCACAACATTAAGTTCGAGAATTACCCCGAGTTTAAGAACCCACACCATTATGAATCTTACCGAATTAAAGAATACGCCGGTTTCTGAGCTGATTACTCTCGGCGAAAATATGGGGCTGGAAAACCTGGCCCGTATGCGTAAGCAGGATATTATTTTTGCCATCCTCAAGCAGCATTCGAAGAGTGGCGAGGATATCTTTGGCGATGGCGTACTGGAGATACTGCAGGATGGATTTGGTTTCCTCCGTTCAGCAGACAGCTCCTACCTCGCCGGTCCCGACGACATCTACGTATCCCCCAGCCAAATCCGCCGTTTCAACCTCCGCACTGGTGATACCATTTCCGGTAAGATTCGTCCTCCTAAAGAGGGTGAGCGTTACTTTGCGTTGTTGAAAGTTAACGAAGTTAACTACGATAAGCCGGAAAACGCGCGTAACAAGATTCTGTTCGAGAACTTAACCCCGCTGCACGCAAATTCACGTCTGCGTATGGAACGTGGTAACGGCTCAACGGAAGACTTAACCGCCCGCGTACTGGATCTGGCGTCGCCGATCGGCCGCGGCCAGCGTGGTCTGATTGTCGCGCCGCCGAAGGCCGGTAAAACCATGCTGCTGCAGAACATCGCGCAGAGCATTGCGTACAACCATCCTGATTGCGTACTGATGGTACTGCTTATCGACGAACGTCCGGAAGAAGTGACCGAGATGCAGCGTCTGGTTAAAGGTGAAGTTGTCGCTTCGACCTTTGACGAGCCGGCATCCCGCCACGTTCAGGTTGCCGAGATGGTTATCGAGAAGGCGAAGCGTCTGGTTGAGCATAAGAAAGACGTTATCATCCTGCTCGACTCCATTACCCGTCTGGCGCGCGCCTACAACACCGTGGTCCCGGCTTCCGGTAAAGTGTTGACCGGTGGTGTGGACGCCAACGCCCTGCATCGTCCGAAGCGTTTCTTCGGCGCCGCGCGTAACGTGGAAGAGGGCGGCAGCCTGACCATCATCGCTACGGCACTGATCGATACCGGTTCTAAAATGGACGAAGTTATCTACGAAGAGTTTAAAGGCACCGGTAACATGGAGCTTCATCTCTCTCGTAAGATCGCAGAAAAACGCGTCTTCCCGGCTATCGATTACAACCGTTCCGGTACCCGTAAAGAAGAGTTGCTCACCACTCAGGAAGAGCTGCAGAAGATGTGGATCCTGCGTAAAATCATTCACCCGATGGGTGAAATCGACGCGATGGAATTCCTCATCAATAAACTGGCGATGACCAAAACTAACGATGACTTCTTCGACATGATGAAGCGCTCGTAAGTTAAAAATGCCAGAAAACGCCACGCTATTGCGTGGCGTTTTGTTTTCCGGGTTTGTATGATCCAGCAAGGGAAAACAAAATGGGTATTAACGTATGATGTGTGCAGAATGCTGGCAGGCAGAGACGGCTTTAACAGTCTAAAATTTCTACAATAAATTTGTAATGTTCTGCTTTGCCCCTTCTGGAGTTGAGGCATCATCGTTATACTTCCCGGATTAACTATGCTGAGAGCACATGCGTTGTGAATTTACTCACTGCTATTACTGAATTAATCAGTATTTTCTTATTCACTACCCTGTTTATATTTATCGCCCGCAAGGCGGCAAAAAGAGTTGGGCTGGTGGATAAACCTAACTATCGCAAACGGCATCAGGGTTTGATTCCGTTAGTCGGTGGTATTTCAGTTTTCGCAGGTATTTGTTTTACGTTTGCCATCGCCGATTATTACATTCCCCATGCAAGGTTATACCTGGGGTGTGCCGGGGTGCTTGTGCTGGTCGGCGCGCTGGACGACCGCTTTGATATCAGCGTAAAAATTCGCGCCGTTATTCAGGCCGCTATCGCCGTCATTATGATGATGGTGGGTAATCTTCATCTTAGTAGCCTCGGTTTTATATTCGGCTCTTGGGAGCTGGTGCTCGGCCCCTTTGGCTTCTTCCTCACGCTGTTCGCCGTTTGGGCGGCGATCAATGCTTTCAATATGGTAGATGGTATCGATGGGCTGCTTGGCGGCCTCTCCTCCGTCTCTTTCGCGGCAACGGGAATCATCCTGTGGTTTGATGGCCAGTACAGCTTGGCGATGTGGTGTTTTGCGATGATTGCCGCCATTTTGCCCTATATTTTACTTAACCTCGGTGCGCTTGGTCGTCGCTATAAGGTCTTTATGGGTGATGCCGGCAGCACCATGATTGGCTTTACTATCATCTGGATCCTGCTGGAGACCACGCAGGGAAAAACGCATCCTATTAGCCCGGTCACGGCGCTGTGGATTATTGCTATCCCATTGATGGATATGGTGGCGATTATGTACCGTCGCCTGCGTAAAGGGATGAGTCCATTCTCCCCGGACCGCCAGCATATTCATCACTTAATCATGCGCGCCGGCTTTACTTCCCGCCAGGCATTTGTCCTGATCACCCTGGCCGCCGCGCTGCTGGCCCTGGTTGGCGTGGTGGCGGAATACACCCGCATTGTGCCGGAATGGGTGATGTTAATACTCTTTTTGGTAGCCTTCTTTCTTTATGGCTACTGCATTAAACGCGCCTGGAAAGTGGCGCGCATGGTTAAGCGCATTAGACGCAGAATTCGGCGACACAGCGGCAATAATCCTAATTAACCAAGTCAATCTGGGGACGTGATGACTCAACCATTACCGGGAGCACAAACAGTGAACGTTGAGAATGAGCTGGATATTCGCGGGCTGTTTCGCGCCTTATGGGCAGGAAAAAGCTGGATAGCAGGTATCGCAGTGCTCTTTGCACTGATTGTTCTGGTTTATACCTTTTTTGCTCGCCAGGAGTGGAGCGCGACGGCGATTACCGACCGGCCAACGGTAAACATGCTGGGGGGATACTATTCGCAGCAGCAGTTTTTACGCAATCTCGATATCAAGGCCAATCTCGTCTCGGTCGATCAGCCTTCGGTAATGGATGAAGCTTATAAAGAGTTCATCATGCAGCAGGCGTCATGGGATACCCGCCGCGACTTCTGGCTGCAAACGGACTACTACAAGCAGCGCCAGTCGGGTAACGCTCGCGCCGATGCCGCCCTGCTGGATGACCTGATCAACGATATCCAGTTTATGCCCGGCGATGCGCTAAAAAGCGTCAACGATAGCGTGAAGCTGACGGCGGAAACCGCTCCGGATGCCAATAATCTGCTGCGCCAGTATGTGGCTTTCGCCAGCCAGCGTGCGGCAGGGCATCTGAATGACGAGCTTAAAGGCGCCTGGGCCGCGCGTACCATCCAGATGAAAGCGCAGGTGAAGCGCCAGGAAGAGGTGGCGCGAGAGATTTTCAATCGCCGCATGCATAGCGTGGAACAGGCGCTGAAAGTCGCGCAGCAGCACAATATCTCCCGCAGCGAAACCGATATTCCACCAGACCAGCTGCCGGATTCAGAGCTGTTTTTACTGGGGCGGCCGATGCTGCAGGCCCGACTGGAAAACCTGCAGGCGGTGGGGCCGCAGTACGATCTTGATTATGACCAAAGCCGCGCCATGCTAACGACATTAAACGTTGGGCCGACCCTGGATCCGCGTTTTCAGACTTACAGGTATTTGCGAACGCCTGAAGAACCGGTAAAACGCGATAGCCCGCGCCGCGTGTTTCTGATGGTGATGTGGGGGATTGTGGGCGCGCTCATCGGCGCAGGCGTTGCGTTATCGCGTCGCCGTGTCCAGTGAATGCGGCCCGTGGTGAAGGACATTCAGCCTTTATCACCTAATCGAAGAGAATCGATGTGAAAGTACTAACGGTATTTGGCACGAGACCAGAAGCTATCAAAATGGCGCCTCTGGTTCATGCGCTGGCAAAGGATCCTCATTTTGAGGCGAAAGTTTGCGTGACCGCGCAGCATCGGGAGATGCTCGATCAGGTGTTGAAACTTTTTTCTATTGTTCCGGAATACGACCTTAACATTATGCAGCCGGGGCAGGGTTTGACGGAGATTACCTGTCGCATCCTTGAGGGCTTAAAGCCGGTGCTGGAGTCGTTTAAGCCGGACGTGGTGCTGGTGCATGGCGATACCACCACGACGATGGCGGCAAGCCTGGCCGCTTTTTATCAGCGCATTCCGGTAGGGCATGTGGAAGCCGGGCTGCGTACCGGCGATCTGAGCTCGCCATGGCCGGAAGAGGGGAACCGTACGTTGACCGGACATCTGGCAACGTACCACTTTGCGCCAACGGAAACCTCGCGGCAGAACCTGCTGCGGGAAAACATCGCCGACAATCGGATCGCGGTAACCGGCAATACGGTTATTGACGCGCTGTTCTGGGTGCGCGACCGGGTGTTGAGCGATGAAGCCCTGCGCAACGAACTGACTCAGCGCTATCCCTTCCTCGCCAACGGCAAAAAGATGATTCTGGTCACCGGGCACCGTCGGGAAAGCTTTGGCCGTGGTTTTGAGCAAATCTGCCATGCGCTGGCGGAGATCGCCGCCAACAATCCGGACGTACAAATTGTCTATCCGGTGCATCTGAACCCGAACGTCAGCGAGCCGGTTAAGCGTATTCTCGGCCACGTTGAGAACGTCATGCTTATTGAGCCACAGGATTATCTACCGTTCGTCTGGCTGATGAATCGCGCATGGTTGATCCTGACCGATTCAGGCGGTATCCAGGAAGAAGCGCCATCGCTCGGTAAGCCGGTGCTGGTGATGCGTGACATGACCGAGCGTCCGGAAGCGGTCAGCGCGGGAACCGTGTGCCTGGTGGGCACCGATAGCCAACGCATCGTCAATGAAGTCACGCGCTTGCTGCAAGATGAGTCCGCGTATCAGGCCATGAGCCGGGCGCATAACCCGTACGGCGATGGACAAGCGTGTCATCGTATTTTGTCTGCACTTAAAAATAATCAGGTAACGCTATGAATTTTTCTACCATTTCAGTGATTGGCCTTGGATATATTGGCCTGCCAACCGCTGCCGCGTTCGCCTCCCGGCAAAAGCGGGTGGTCGGCGTTGATATCAATCAACACGCCGTGGAGACCATTAACCGTGGAGAAATTCATATCGTGGAGCCGGATCTGGCGAGCGTCGTCAAAACGGCGGTTGAACAGGGCTACCTGAGCGCCACCACCGCGCCGGTAGCAGCCGACGCCTATCTTATTGCGGTGCCGACGCCGTTTAAAGATCTGCACGAACCGGATATGGTTTTCGTCGAATCGGCGGCGAAATCTATCGCCCCGACGCTGAAGAAAGGCTCGTTGGTTATCCTTGAGTCCACGTCGCCGGTGGGGGCAACCGAGCAGATGGCGGGCTGGCTGGCGGAAATGCGCCCCGATCTGAGTTTCCCCCAGCAGGCTGGCGAAGCGGCCGACGTCAATATCGCCTACTGTCCAGAGCGCGTTTTGCCGGGGCAGGTGATGGTTGAGCTGATTAAAAACGATCGCGTGATTGGCGGCATGTCGCCGGTTTGCTCGGCCCGCGCCAGCGAGCTGTATAAAATCTTCCTTGAAGGCGAATGCGTGGTGACCAACTCGCGCACTGCCGAGATGTGCAAGCTGACTGAAAACAGCTTCCGTGACGTTAATATCGCTTTTGCCAATGAACTTTCGCTAATTTGCGCCGATCAGGGGATTAACGTCTGGGAACTGATTCGCCTGGCGAATCGTCATCCGCGGGTCAATATTCTTCAGCCGGGCCCGGGCGTTGGCGGCCACTGTATCGCGGTCGACCCGTGGTTTATCGTGGCGCAGAATCCGCAGCAGGCTCGGCTTATCCGGACCGCGCGTGAAGTTAACGATCACAAACCAGAATGGGTAATCGACCAGGTGAAAGCGCGAGTCGCCGACTGCCTCGCGGTGAGCAACAAACGCGCCAGCGAGCTAAAAATCGCCTGCTTTGGCCTCGCGTTTAAGCCGAATATTGATGACCTGCGCGAAAGCCCGGCAATGGCTATCGCCGCGCAAATCGCCCGCTGGCACGGCGGCGAAACCCTGGTCGTTGAGCCAAATATTCATCATCTGCCGAAAAAGCTCGACGGACTGTGCGCTCTGGCGACGCTGGACGAAGCGCTGGCGAGCGCCGATGTGCTGGTGATGCTGGTCGATCACAAAGAATTTAAAGCGGTCGGCGGGGATAGCGTTAGCCAGCAGTTTATCGTCGATACCAAAGGGGTGTGGCGGTGAGCACGATTCTGGTCACCGGTGGCGCGGGATTTATCGGTTCGGCGGTGGCGCGCGAAATTATCACTGCAACTACTGATAACGTAGTGGTGGTTGATAAGCTGACCTACGCCGGAAATCTGATGTCGCTGGCGCCTGTTGCCGGGGATCCGCGTTTCGCCTTTGAACAGGTGGATATCTGCGATCGTGCCGAACTGGACCGTGTCTTCCACCACTATCAGCCCGATATCGTGATGCATCTTGCCGCCGAAAGCCACGTCGACCGCTCTATTGATGGTCCGGCGTCGTTTATCGAAACCAACATTGTCGGTACCTATACGCTGCTTGAAGCGGCGCGTGCTTACTGGAATACGCTGGGGAACGAAAAAAAATCGGTCTTTCGCTTCCACCATATCTCAACGGATGAGGTCTATGGCGATCTGCACGATAGCGGCGCGTTTTTTACCGAAACCACGCCTTATGCGCCCAGCAGTCCCTATTCGGCCTCGAAAGCCAGCAGCGATCATCTGGTACGGGCCTGGCAGCGCACCTACGGACTGCCAACGTTGGTGACCAACTGCTCGAATAACTACGGGCCGTATCACTTCCCGGAAAAACTGATCCCGCTGACCATCCTGAATGCGCTGGCGGGTAAAGCGCTGCCGGTTTATGGCAATGGCGAGCAGATTCGCGACTGGCTGTTCGTTGAAGATCACGCCAGGGCGCTCTATCAGGTAGCAACGCGCGGTGAGCCGGGCGAAACGTATAATATTGGCGGCCATAATGAACGGAAGAATATCGAGGTGGTAGAAACCATTTGCGATCTGCTGGAAGAGCTGGCGCCGCACAAGCCGAATGGCCTGGCGCGCTATCGCGATCTCATCACTTTTGTTGCCGACCGTCCCGGCCACGACCTACGCTACGCCATTGACGCGACGAAAATAGAGCGGGAGCTGGGCTGGACGCCGAATGAAACGTTTACCAGCGGGATGCGCAAAACGGTTGCGTGGTATCTGGCCAATGAATCCTGGTGGCGGCAGGTGCTGGACGGCAGCTATCAGGGTGAACGCCTGGGGCTGCATGGCTGAGCGCTTGAGGGGGGAAAAATGAAAGGTATTATTCTGGCAGGCGGATCGGGGACACGTCTGCATCCGATCACGCGCGGCGTCTCAAAACAGCTGCTACCTATCTACGACAAGCCGATGATCTACTATCCGCTCTCGGTGCTGATGCTGGCCGGGATCCGCGAAGTGTTGATCATTACCACTCCGGATGACCAGCGTGATTTCCAACGACTGCTTGGTGATGGTTCGGAGTTCGGCGTGCAGCTAAGCTACGCCGCACAGCCAAGCCCGGACGGGCTGGCGCAGGCTTTTATCATTGGAGAGGCTTTTCTCAACGGTGAACCATCATGTCTGGTGCTGGGCGATAACATCTTTTTCGGCCAGGGGTTTAGTCCGAAGCTGCGTAGCGTCGCGGCCCGCATGACCGGGGCGACGGTGTTCGGCTATCAGGTGATGGACCCGGAACGCTTTGGCGTGGTGGAGTTTGATGACGATTTCCGCGCGATTTCGCTGGAGGAGAAGCCAAAGCAGCCCAAATCCAACTGGGCGGTAACCGGCCTCTATTTCTACGACGGTAAAGTCGCGGAATACGCGAAACGGGTTAAACCCTCGGCGCGCGGCGAGTTGGAGATCACCTCCATCAATCAAATGTATCTCGACGATGGCGCGCTGACGGTTGAGTTGCTGGGCCGCGGTTTTGCCTGGCTCGACACCGGCACGCACGATAGCCTGATCGAGGCCAGCATGTTTGTGCAAACGGTGGAAAAACGTCAGGGTTTCAAGATTGCCTGCCTGGAAGAGATCGCCTGGCGCAACGGCTGGCTGGACGACGACGGCGTAAAGCGCGCGGCGAAACGGCTGGAAAAAACTGGCTACGGCCAATACTTACTGGATTTACTCCGTGCCCGTCCGCGCCAGTATTAAACCCCTTGAATGGGAAAACCGCTTCTTCGGCGTCAATAGCGCTATCGTACGCTTTGGCGACGATGCGCCGCCGCTGACGGCGCAAGCGCTGGCCGGATGGTCGCGGGTGCAGGCGAAAGTCGCGGCGGATGATGTCGCGCGTCTGGACGCACTGCAGGCATTGGGCTTCCGGCTGGTGGAGGGCGAGGTCGATCTCGCGCTTTCGCCTGCGGCTTCTGATGATAGCGGCGCCGAGCCGGCGACCGCGGTGGATATCCCCCGGCTGCGCGAGCTGGCGGCGCTGGCCTTTGCGCAGAGCCGTTTTCGTGCCCCCTGGTACGCAGCCGATGCCAGCGGTCGTTTCTATGCCCAGTGGATTGAAAATGCGGTGCGCGGGACTTTCGATCATCAGTGTCTGGTGTTTCGCGCCCCTGATGGTGATATTCGCGCGTTTGTCTCCCTGCGCCAACTCAGCGAGCGCGAGGCGAGGATTGGCCTGCTGGCCGGACGCGGCGCCGGAGTGGAATTAATGCAGGCAGCCCAGCGCTGGGCCGCGCTGCGTGGGCTGACGACACTGCGGGTGGCGACCCAGATGGGCAACACCGCCGCGCTTAAACGTTACATTCTTAGCGGTGCGAATATCGAAAGCACCGCGTACTGGTTATACAGGTGACATGATGATTCCATTTAACGCGCCGCCGGTGGTGGGAACCGAACTTGATTATATGCAGTCCGCGATGGGCAGCGGCAAGCTGTGCGGCGATGGCGGTTTTACCCGCCGCTGTCAGCAGTGGATGGAGCAGCGTTTCGGCACCGCCAAAGCGCTGCTGACGCCGTCCTGCACCGCTTCGCTGGAGATGGCAGCGCTGCTGCTGGACATCCAGCCGGGCGATGAAGTGATTATGCCGAGTTATACCTTCGTCTCCACCGCCAACGCCTTTGTGCTGCGCGGCGCGAAAATCGTCTTCGTTGATATTCGTCGCGATACCATGAATATTGATGAAACGCTGATTGAAGCGGCCATTACCGAGAAAACCCGCGCGATTGTGCCGGTCCACTACGCCGGCGTGGCCTGCGAGATGGACACCATTATGGCTATCGCCAGCAAGCATAATCTGTTTGTGGTGGAGGATGCCGCTCAGGGCGTGATGTCGACTTATAAAGGTCGGGCGCTCGGCACTATCGGCCATATTGGCTGCTTCAGCTTCCATGAAACCAAAAACTACACCGCGGGCGGTGAAGGCGGCGCGACGCTGATTAACGATCGCAAGCTGATCGAGCGCGCAGAGATCATTCGTGAAAAAGGCACCAACCGCAGCCAGTTTTTCCGTGGTCTGGTGGATAAATATACCTGGCGCGATATCGGCTCCAGCTATCTGATGTCCGATTTACAGGCCGCCTACCTGTGGGCGCAACTGGAAGCGGCGGAGCGGATTAACCAGCAGCGCCTGGCGCTGTGGCAGAACTACTACGATGCCCTGCTGCCGCTGGCGCGGGCTGGACGTATCGATCTGCCGATCGTTCCTGCCGACTGCGGGCAAAATGCGCACATGTTCTATATCAAGCTGCGCGATATTGACGATCGCAGCAAGCTGATCGCCTGGCTGAAAGAGGCGGAGATTCTGGCGGTGTTCCACTATATCCCGCTGCACAGCTGCCCGGCCGGAGAAACCTTCGGCGAGTTCCACGGGACGGATCGCTACACCACTCAGGAGAGCGAACGCCTGCTGCGTCTGCCGTTATTCTACAACCTGTCGAACGTCAACCAGCGCACGGTAATTAACTCGCTGCTGAGCTATTTCTCCTGATATGTCGCTGGCAAAAGCGTCTCTGTGGACCGCGGCGTCCACGCTGGTCAAAATCGGCGCCGGTCTGCTGGTGGTTAAGCTGCTGGCCGTGTCGTTCGGCCCGGCAGGGGTAGGGCAGGCGGGTAACTTCCGCCAGCTGGTGACCGTACTTGGCGTACTGGCGGGGGCCGGGATATTTAACGGCGTCACTAAGCTGGTAGCCCAGCATCATGACGATCGCCGGCAGTTGTACAACGTCGTTGGCACCGCTTCGGCGATGGTACTGGGTTTCTCCACCCTGCTGGCGCTGATCTTCCTGCTGGCGGCCGCGCCAATTAGCCAGGGGCTGTTCGGCCATCAGCAATATCAGAACCTGGTGCGGCTGGTGGCCCTGGTGCAGATGGGGATCGCCTGGGCGAATTTCCTGTTAGCGCTGATGAAAGGTTTTCGCGATGCGGCGGGCAATGCGCTGTCGCTTATCGCCGGGAGCCTGATTGGCGTGGCGGCGTACTATGCCTGCTACCGTTTCGGCGGCTACCAGGGCGCATTGCTGGGACTGGCGCTGGTTCCCGCGCTGGTGGTGGTGCCAGCGGCCTTCGTACTGTGGCGACGCGGTAATATTCCGCTGAGCGCGCTGCGCCCGCGTTGGGACAACGGCCTGGCGGGGCAGCTGTCCAAATTTACCCTGATGGCGCTGATTACCTCGGTGACGCTGCCGGTCGCCTACGTGATGATGCGTAACCTGCTGGCGGCCCATTATGGTTGGGACGCGGTGGGGATCTGGCAAGGGGTGAGCAGCATTTCCGACGCCTATCTGCAGTTTATTACCGCCTCATTTAGCGTTTATCTGTTACCGACATTGTCCCGGCTAACGGCGAAAGCGGATATCACCCGCGAAATTGGCAAAGCGTTAAAATTTGTTCTCCCGGCGGTGGCGGCAGCAAGCTTAACGGTGTGGCTGCTGCGCGATTTCGCTATCTGGCTACTTTTTTCCGATCGTTTCACGGCGATGCGCGACCTGTTTGCCTGGCAACTGGTGGGCGATGTACTGAAGGTGGGGGCGTACGTCTATGGCTATCTGGTGATCGCCAAAGCCTCGCTGCGTTTTTATATTTTGACGGAAATCAGCCAGTTCGCGCTGTTGACCGCATTCTCGCACTGGCTTATCCCGGTGCATGGCGCAATCGGCGCGGCGCAGGCGTATATGGCTACTTATATTGTTTATTTCGCTCTCTGTAGCGGCGTGTTTTTACTTTGGCGTAAACGGGCATGACAGCACTGATACATGTACTGGGATCGGATATCCCGCACCACAACCAGACCGTGCTGCGGTTCTTTAATGATGAGCTGGCCGTCGATGACGAGCAGGCGCGTATATTTATGGTCGTCGGTGAGGAGACAGGGATCCGCGCAGCCTATCCCGCGCTCTCCATCAGCTGTTATCCGGGGAAAAAGTCGCTGGCGCAGGCGGTTATCGCGCTGGCAAAAGCGAACCGGCAGCAGCGCTTTTTCTTTCACGGCCAGTTCAATACCGGCCTGTGGCTGGCGCTGCTCAGCGGCGGGATCCGCCCGGCGCAGTTTAACTGGCATATCTGGGGAGCGGACCTGTATGAGAACTCCGCCAGCCTGAAGTTTCGTCTGTTTTATCCCCTGCGGCGCATGGCGCAGGGCCGGGTAGGGCGCGTGTTTGCTACCCGCGGCGATCTGAGCTGGTTCGCCGCCCGCCATTCGGGCGTGCCGGGTGAGCTGCTCTACTTCCCGACCCGCATGGATCCGGCGCTGAATTCGCTCGCCGATAGCGCCCCGCGCGGCGACACGCTGACTATCCTGGTGGGTAATTCCGGCGACCGCAGCAACGAGCATATCGCGGCGCTGCGCGCGATTCGCCAGCAGTTTGGCGATACGGTTAACGTTGTCGTGCCGATGGGCTATCCGGCCAATAATAGCGACTACATTAACGAAGTTCGCGAGGCCGGCGCGGCTCTGTTCAGCCCACAGCATCTCCAGGTATTGAGCGACAAGCTGGCGTTTGATGATTATCTTGCGCTGCTGCGCCGCTGCGATCTGGGCTACTTCCTGTTTGCCCGCCAGCAGGGTATCGGCACGCTATGCCTGCTGATTCAGGCGGGGATCCCTTGCGTGCTGAATCGGGATAATCCCTTCTGGCAGGATATGTCGGAGCAGCATATTCCGGTACTCTTTACCCGCGATGCGCTGGACGTGAGCGTTGTGCGTGAAGCACAGCGCCAGCTGGCCGGCGTGGATAAAAATCAGATCGCCTTCTTCCGTCCGAATTATCTGACGGGCTGGCGACGAGCGTTGCGGATTGCCGCGGGGGTGGACGCATGACATTAATGCAATTTAGCGGGCTGCTGCTGGTCTGGCTGCTGTCGACGCTTTTTATCGCCACCGCCACGTACTTTGAATTTCGTCGCGTGCGCTTCAACTTCAACGTTTTTTTCTCGCTGCTGTTTCTGCTGACCTTTTTCTTTGGCTTCCCGCTGACCAGTATTCTGGTGTTTCGCTTTGACGTCGCGGTCGCCCCGCCGGAAATTCTGCTGCAAACCCTGTTGGTTTCCGTCTGTTTTTATGCGGTTTACTATGCCACCTACAAAACGCGGCTACGCTCGGCGACGCGCGGCCATTCGCATCGTCCGCTGTTTACGATGAATCGCGTGGAGACCCATCTGACCTGGGGCATTTTACTGGGGCTGGCGCTGCTCTGCGTCGGCATCTTCTTTGCGCACAACGGCTTTCTGCTATTCAAGCTCAACTCCTATAGCCAGATCTTCTCCAGCGAAGTTTCCGGCGTGGCGCTAAAGCGCTTCTTCTACTTTTTCATCCCGGCAATGCTGGTGGTCTATTTTCTGCGTCAGGATTATAAAGCGTGGATATTCTTCCTCGTTAGCACCGTCGCCTTTGGCCTGCTGACCTACGCCATCGTTGGCGGCACCCGGGCGAACATTATCATCGCTTTTGCCATTTTCCTGTTTATCGGCATCATTCGCGGCTGGATCAGCCTGTGGATGCTGGCGGCGGCGGGCGTGCTGGGCATCGTCGGTATGTTCTGGCTGGCGCTCAAACGCTACGGTATGAACGTCAGCGGCGATGAGGCGTTTTATACTTTCCTCTATCTGACCCGCGACACCTTCTCGCCGTGGGAGAACCTGGCCCTGCTGCTGCAAAACTACGACAAGATTGAGTTTCAGGGACTGGCGCCCATCGTCCGGGATTTCTATGTCTTTATCCCCAGCTGGTTGTGGCACGGTCGGCCGACAATGGTGCTCAATACCGCGAACTATTTCACCTGGGACGTGCTGAATAACCATTCTGGCCTGGCGATTTCGCCGACCCTGATTGGCTCGCTGGTAGTGATGGGAGGCGTCTGGTTCGTGCCGCTGGGAGCGGTAGCGGTTGGGCTGATCATTAAATGGTTTGACTGGCTGTACGAGCTTGGCAACCGGGAGACGAACCGCTATAAAGCGGCGATCCTGCACAGTTTCTGTTTTGGCGCTATCTTCAACATGATCGTGCTGGCGCGTGAAGGGCTGGATTCATTTGGTTCCCGCGTGGTTTTTTTCCTCGTCATCTTTGGGATCTGCCTGCTGGCGGCAAAACTGCTGTACTGGTTCCTGGATAGCGTGGGGCTGATTCACAAGCGGGCTAAACCGCTGACGCAACCTCAAGTCTGATAAGGGTGTACATGACTGAGACCACATCCGCGCCGTTGTATCTGCTGAGAGGGCTACAACTCATTGGTTGGCGCGATATGCAACACGCTCTGGATTATCTGTACGCCGACGGCGAGATCCGTACGGGGACGCTGGTGGCGATTAATGCAGAGAAGATGCTGGCGGTAGAAGACAGCCCCGACGTTCGGGCGCTGATCGAAGCCGCAGAATTCAAATACGCTGACGGCATCAGCGTAGTTCGCTCATTACGTAAAAAATATCCTCAGTCGCAAGTGTCGCGCGTCGCCGGCGCGGATTTATGGGAAGCCCTGATGGCGCGCGCAGGCGCTCAGGGAACGCCGGTATTTCTGATCGGCGGCAAGCCCGAGGTACTGGCGCAAACGGAGCAGCAGCTTCGCCAGCGCTGGAATGTGAATATCGTTGGAAGCCAGGACGGCTATTTTGCCGCTGACCAGCGTCAGGCGCTATTTGAGCGTATCCGCGATAGCGGGGCGAAGATCGTCACGGTGGCGATGGGCTCGCCGCGTCAGGAAATCCTGATGCGCGACTGTCGGGACGTTTATCCGCAGGCGCTGTATATGGGCGTGGGCGGTACCTACGACGTCTTTACTGGCCACGTGCAGCGGGCGCCGAAGTTCTGGCAGGACCTGGGTCTGGAGTGGTTCTATCGACTGGTTTCGCAGCCGAGCCGCATAAAAAGGCAGGCGCGCCTGCTGCGCTATTTACGCTGGTATTACACCGGTAAGCTGTGACATTCCACTGCAAGCGGGCGGGTTTACCTGGGTATTCTGTGTAATGTCTTCACTCGCCTGATACTTTATTTGCCATTTCCCTCAAATTCATTAACCATTCGCATGCTTAAAACGCGACGGTCAGTTTACCGTCGCGCAGGCAGGGCTATTCCATTTTATTCATTCATAAAAATAACCGGTATAGACACATCCTGGTTGGGATGCGCTTAAACCCGGAGCAGGGCAAACACAAGAGGTTATATGACTGAGAAAAAAGCGGAACTTCAGCGGGGACTGGAGGCGCGACACATTGAGCTAATCGCCCTTGGCGGCACGATTGGCGTGGGGTTATTTATGGGCGCGGCAAGTACGCTCAAGTGGGCCGGACCTTCGGTTCTGCTGGCGTATATTATTGCCGGGCTCTTTGTCTTCTTTATCATGCGTTCGATGGGCGAAATGCTGTTCCTTGAACCGGTAACCGGCTCGTTCGCCGTTTATGCCCACCGCTATATGAGCCCGTTTTTCGGCTATCTCACCGCATGGTCCTACTGGTTTATGTGGATGGCGGTCGGGATATCGGAGATTACGGCGATCGGGGTCTATGTCCAGTTCTGGTTCCCGGAGATGGCGCAGTGGATACCGGCGCTTATCGCGGTTGGGCTGGTAGCGCTGGCGAATCTGGCGGCGGTACGTCTGTACGGCGAAATTGAATTCTGGTTCGCCATGATTAAGGTCACCACCATTATTGTGATGATCGTGGTGGGGCTGGGCGTTATTTTCTTTGGCTTTGGCAACGGCGGACACGCTATTGGCTTTGGCAATCTGACCGAGCACGGTGGCTTCTTCGCCGGCGGCTGGAAGGGTTTCCTGACGGCGCTGTGTATCGTGGTCGCTTCCTACCAGGGCGTCGAGCTTATCGGCATTACGGCCGGTGAAGCGAAGAACCCGCAGGTCACGCTGCGCAGCGCGGTAGGCAAAGTGCTGTGGCGAATCCTGATTTTCTACGTGGGGGCGATTTTCGTGATCGTCACTATTTTCCCGTGGGATCAGATTGGCTCCAACGGCAGTCCGTTCGTGCTGACCTTTGCCAAAATCGGCATCACCGCGGCGGCAGGTATTATTAACTTTGTAGTACTCACGGCGGCGCTGTCCGGCTGTAACAGCGGAATGTACAGCTGCGGACGCATGCTCTACGCGCTGGCAAGGAATCGTCAGCTGCCTGCGGCCATCGCCAAAGTCTCGCGCAACGGCGTACCCTCGGCGGGCGTGGCGCTATCGATCCTGATTCTGCTGGTCGGTTCGTGCCTGAACTACATTATCCCTAATCCACAGCGGGTTTTCGTCTACGTCTACAGCGCCAGCGTGCTGCCGGGCATGGTACCGTGGTTTGTGATTCTGATTAGCCAGCTGCGTTTTCGTCTCGTGCATAAAGAAGCCATGGCCAGCCATCCGTTTCGCTCGCTGCTGTTCCCGTGGGCAAACTATTTGACCATGGCGTTCCTGGTTTGCGTGCTAATAGGTATGGGATTTAACGACGATACGCGTATGTCGCTCTTTGTCGGAATAATTTTCCTTGCCGCCGTGACGCTTATTTATAAGGTATTTGGCCTTGGTCGACGCGGAAATGTTGATAATGTGGCGCAATAAGCAACAAAACGCACAAAGCATGAGCAAACGATAATTTTCTTTAAAAAGGCACTAGACAGCGGGGTAGGAAGTCCGTATTATCCGACCCCGCAACGGCGCTAAGCGCCCGTAGCTCAGCTGGATAGAGCGCTGCCCTCCGGAGGCAGAGGTCTCAGGTTCGAATCCTGTCGGGCGCACCATTTACCCGGTGCTGGAGCTGCGGTGGTTTCAATACCGCGTAAAAGATTTGCAGTGGTGGCTATAGCTCAGTTGGTAGAGCCCTGGATTGTGATTCCAGTTGTCGTGGGTTCGAATCCCATTAGCCACCCCATTATTTAGAAAGTTGTGATATTGCGAAGGTGGCGGAATTGGTAGACGCGCTAGCTTCAGGTGTTAGTGTTCTTACGGACGTGGGGGTTCAAGTCCCCCCCCTCGCACCACGACTTTATAAAGAATTGAACTAAAAATTCAAAAAAGCAGTACATCGGCGAGTAGCGCAGCTTGGTAGCGCAACTGGTTTGGGACCAGTGGGTCGGAGGTTCGAATCCTCTCTCGCCGACCAATTTTGAACCCCGCTTCGGCGGGGTTTTTTGTTTTCTGATTTTGCAAAAAAAACTCTTTTATCTTCCTGATATCGCAAATAATATTCCGCTAATCACAATGCTATTTATTCTCCAGAATAGTCCCAATTCCCTGTTCGGGTAGATGCATTTTCTACCGATCCTATGCGATAATAACCGGGTAGATGCTCATTCCATCTCTTATGTTCGCCTTAGTGCCTCATAAACTCAGGAATGATGCAGAGCCGTTTACGGTGCTTATCGTCCACTGACAGATGTCGCGCAAGCCTCATCAAACACCATGGACACTACGTTGAGTGAAGCACCCAATTTGTTGTCAAACAGACCTGTTTTAACGCCTGCTCTGGTTTCAGAGCAGGCGTTTTTTTCTTTTCAGGGATCGGAAAGCGTTCAGGCGGGAAGAGAAGAGATTCTCGCCCCCGGCGGAGGCGAGAATCGCATTATTGCTGCGGGTTGTTTTGCAGGGTTAACAGCAGGCCGTCGCGACGCATCGTCGCCGCTTCTTCCGGCTGATGCAGGCGGTCGAGGGTATCGGCCAGCCACGCGTAGTCAAACGCATCCGGGCGCTGCTTGAGCGCAGCGCGGAACGCAATGCTGGCTTCCTGCCACTCGCCGTGGCGCATGAGCGATTGTCCCAGCGTACTCCACAGCAGCGGGCGGTCGCCGACCGTTTTAATCTGCTGACGCAGCACTTTTTCCAGCTGTTCCGGATTATTGGTTTTCAGCCGCGGGATCGGCATGACCAGACGGTCGTCGTAGTGCTTTTTCAGACCATCGATAATAATCTGCTGCGCGGTATCATGGTCGTCGCTTTCGATAAGGCGATTCGCCATTGCCACCTGTAGCGCCACCTGGCTGCGGGTTTTACGGTTCTGGTTTTTCCACCAGCCGCGCAAACCTTCGCTGCCGCCGTCGGCCAGCGTTTTATCCATCAGACCAATCCACGCCAGCTGTTCCAGTTCGGCGCGGTGCTCTTCATCGCTGACGTCGGCTTTCGCCATTGACGGAATGATATCCAGCAGCGAATTCCAGGCTCCGGTACGAATGTAGGCCTGCTCGGCGAGGCGCAGGACCTCCGGATGACGCGGCGTGATCTCCAGCAGCTTGTCGATACCGTGGCGGGCGGCGTGGTTTTCATTACGCGCCAGCTGCAGACGTACGCGGGTGATTTCGACAGGAATCAGGTCGTCGCCGGCGAGCTCGGTGGCGCGCTCCAGATGCTGGTTGGCGCGAGCTTCATCCCCTCGCTGCTGAGCGGCTTCTGCCGCCAGCAGGTAGTTCACAACCGGCTGCTCAGCGTGATCGGCATTTTTCGCCATCAGCTTCTCAACCTGCTGATAATCGCCTTCCGCCAGCTTCAGCAGCGCCTGCTCGGTTTGCTTACGGGCGCGACGACGTTTGCGGCCCACGAACCAGCCGCGGGTATGCGCGCCGGTGCGGAAAATACGCCGTAGCAGCCACTCAATGGCAAACAGCACCACCATGGTGAGGATCATGATGATCGCTAGCCCGGTGACGCTGGTTTCAATGTTGTAGTTATCGGTCTGGATCAAGACGTAGCCCTGATGACCGGCGATCATCGGGCCAACAACGATCCCGGCAAGCAGCAGCGCGAAGAGTAAGAGAATTTTCAACATGCGTTACTCTCCTTGTGGCGCAGGGACAGGGGCTGGAGCCGGTGCGCTGGGTTGGGTTTCAGCCGGCTGCGCCATCAGATTACGAACGCGCGTCTGCATGAGCTTCTCAAGCAGCGCCTGGCTCTGCAGGCTCTCTGGTACGTTCATGGTGATGCTTTGCTGGCTGAGCTTATCCACATCCTCAAGGAAGGCTTTAGTGGTCGCGTCTTCAGTATCGTAGTAGGCGCGAACCCAGGTTGAGACGTTATCCAGCGCCTGTTTGTAGGTTTCTTCCTGATGACGCGGAACGGCCTGCGCCGCGACCAGCAGACGCGAGCGAATGTTTTCGCGCAGGTAGACGTCCTGGTTTGGTGCCAGCAGCGGCACGGCGGTCTCATCTCGGCGGCGAACGGTAATAAAGCTGTCCATAAAGTTCTGCCAGCTTTTTTGCAGGTTTACCCGCCACTCGCTAATGGAGCTGGACAGCTCATCGCTATCGGAATCCATCGGGGTGTCATCGTCATTATTGTCCGCCAGACGTAAATTATCGATCTGGTTGGCGAGCTGGTTAACCTTCAGAATGATGCCGTCATAGTCCACCTGACTTACGGCGGAGAGCGAGGCTATATCGTCGGTGATGGCGCGACGGGCGCTAATCAGACTTGGATCGTTCATGTCGGCCAGGCTGGCATCGGCGCTTTTCAGCAGCGCGGCGGCGGTCGTCACGTCCTGATCGCTCCACAGCTTACGTCCGGCCAGCTTCACGAGGAAATCAGCCTGCGCGAGCAGCCAGGTTTTTGCGTCGCTGCCGGAAATGACCGCGACCTTCTCCTGCACTTCTTCCAGCTTCTTCGCCAGAGCATCCTGCTGACGCTGCGCTTGCGTCAGCTGGTCGGCCTGCTGCTTAATGATGCCTTCAAGCTCGCTTTTTTGGTTTTCCTGCGCTTTTTGCAGCGCGGCGATCTGGCTGGATAGCCCGGCGCTGGCTTCGCTCTGGCGGGCCGCCTGGGTCTTCGTCAAGCCATAAAGACCTATGCCAGCGGCGAGGGCGATAGCGATAGCTATGGCGCTCAGAGCGAGGCTGGTTTTACTGCCGCCGTTTTTCTTTTCTACGTTATTTTCTGGCTGTGGCGTCGTGTCCACGGCCTCCCTGGTCTCTTCAACCACGGCGGATTGATTCTGTTGTTCCGTCATTATGGCTTCCAATGTTGAGAGTTATTGTAATGCGCGTAGCAGCGCATCGTTGTCGGCGCTATCGGCAACCTGGATATCCTGCCAGCCCAATTCCCTGGCCTGTTCGGCCAGACGTTCACTGACAACTAAAATGCGACAGCTCAGGAGCCAACGTTCGCGATACCACTGTGGTATTAGCATCCAGAGCTGCTGCAGCATCTCGCCGCTGGTAATAACCAGCGTCGAAACCCCGCGAGACTGCCAGCGCATTGCTTCTTCTGCGCCATCATAGTGCCTCGCACTACGTTGATAACATTCACAAAAAGTGACATCGGCACCGCGTTCGCGAAGCGTGTCGCCGAGTAATTCTCGTCCGCCGTTGCCGCGCAGGATGAGCGCTTTTTTCCCCGCAATGTTTTGTAATTCAGGTAATTGTAGCAAGACTTCGCTGATTTCCCGATCTAACGGGTAGCGAACTTGTCGATTGCTGACTTTATGCAGGGCCAGCGCGGTGGTGCGGCCAATGGCAAAATAGTCGGGCGCAGCGGGCCAGCGCAGCCCCTGCTGCTGGAGGCGAGAGTGGGAAAACTCAACGGCGTGCTGGGATAGCGCGAAGAGTAAATCGCCCGCCGCCAGGCTTGCCAACTGGCTGCCCAGCTCAGGGAGCTGTCGGCCTGGGGTAAACTCGATGAGCGGAAAGCTCCAGGCCACGCGTCCCAGCGCGCGCAGGCGGCTGACTAACTCTTCGCCTTGCGGCAGCGGACGGGTAACCAGAATGCTCATCGTGGCGCTTCTCCTGCGTAAACGACGGCGAGAATGTCGCGCGCGCCGTTATCCAGGAGTTCTTCGGCAAGGGAGACGCCCAGCGTTTCGGCATCTTCCGGACGACCGCGCCGCTCGCCGCGTACCGTGTGCGAGCCATCCGGCGCGCCAACCAGCGCGCGCAGCCATAGTTCACCGTCGATCAGTTCGGCATAGCTGCCGATAGGCACCTGGCAACCGCCTTCAAGCCGGGTGTTCATCGCCCGTTCAGCGCGTACGCGTATGGCCGTTTCCGTATGGTTCAGCGGGGCCAGCAGCGCTTTGGTCCATTCGTCGTCAAGGCGACACTCAATGCCGACAGCGCCCTGGCCGACGGCGGGCAGAGATTGCTCCGGTGACAGCGGTTGACGAATACGCGCTTCCAGATTCAGACGTTTAAGCCCTGCGGCGGCAAGAATGATCGCGTCGTACTCGCCGCTATCGAGCTTGCTTAAACGGGTGCCAACGTTGCCTCGCAGGGAGCGGATGGTGAGATCCGGCCGCGCTGCGGCCAGCTGACACTGGCGGCGTAAACTTGATGTGCCTACGACGCTGCCGTGCGGCAGTTCATCAATGGAAGCGTAGTGATTCGAGACAAACGCATCGCGCGGATCTTCCCGTTCACAAATGGTCACCAGCCCCAGTCCTGCGGGAAATTCCACCGGCACGTCTTTCATGGAATGGACGGCAATATCGGCGCGACCTTCCAGCATCGCCAGCTCTAACTCTTTCACAAAGAGCCCCTTGCCGCCCACTTTTGCAAGGGGCGTATCAAGGATCACGTCGCCGCGGGTGACCATCGGCACCAGTTCAACGGAAAGCCCCGGATGACAGGCTTCCAGACGCTCTTTCACATAATGTGCCTGCCATAGCGCAAGCGGGCTTTGCCGTGTGGCAATTCTCAAAACTTTGTCTAACATGCTTGTTACCGTCATAGTCGACCACTAACCATCCTAACATTGTTGTCTTAGGGATGTTAGTTTTGTGGGGGTAAGGGTCGCGGCCATCATTTTAGCCTTTCATGCGTTTGCGGGTTGCCGCAAACGTAGTGAAGAATTTACACGTAGTAAAGGGTGCTACACTTGTATGTAGCGCATCTTTCTTTACGGTCAATCAGCAAGGTGTTAGATTGATCACGTTTTAAACCATTTGTCAGTCAGCAGCTCATCACAACCACACCGACGACGAATGGTGACGGTTTTTGTTGAAATACTGAAACTCTCCGTACTATTGTACGTCGGGTTTTTGAACATCAGGCGATATGTCTTGTACCTCTATATTGAGACACTGAAACAGAGACTGGATGCCATCAACCAATTGCGCGTGGATCGCGCCCTTGCTGCCATGGGACCCGCTTTCCAGCAGGTTTACAGTCTACTGCCGACATTACTACATTATCATCATCCGCTGATGCCGGGTTACCTTGACGGTAACGTTCCCCGTGGCATTTGCCTCTACACGCCTGATGAAACCCAACGTCACTACCTTGACGAGCTTGAACTCAATCGTGGAATGCTGACCCAGGAACCGCCGAAAGGCGAGCTGCCGATCACCGGCCTTTACTCCATGGGCAGTACTTCTTCCGTCGGCCAAAGCTGCTCTTCCGACCTGGATATCTGGGTTTGCCATCAGTCGTGGCTGGATAGCGAAGAGCGCCAGCTGCTGCAGCGCAAATGTAGCCTGCTGGAAAGCTGGGCGGCGTCGCTGGGCGTTGAGGTGAGTTTCTTCCTGATCGACGAAAACCGCTTCCGCCATAACGAAAGCGGCAGCCTGGGCGGTGAAGACTGCGGCTCAACTCAACACATCCTGCTGCTGGATGAGTTTTACCGCACCGCGGTGCGCCTTGCCGGGAAGCGTATTCTGTGGAATATGGTGCCGTGCGAGGAAGAGGAGCATTACGATGATTACGTGATGAGCCTCTACGCGCAGGGCGTGCTGACGCCGAACGAATGGCTGGATCTCGGCGGCCTGAGTTCCCTGTCGGCGGAAGAGTACTTCGGCGCCAGCCTGTGGCAGCTGTATAAAAGCATCGACTCACCCTATAAAGCGGTGCTGAAGACGCTGCTGCTGGAAGCGTACTCCTGGGAGTATCCCAACAACCGCCTGCTGGCAAAAGATATCAAGCAGCGCCTGCATGACGGTGAAATCGTATCGTTTGGCCTCGACCCTTACTGCATGATGCTGGAGCGCGTAACGGTCTATCTGCAGGCTATCGAAGATGAAACGCGCCTCGATCTGGTGCGTCGATGTTTCTATTTAAAAGTCTGCGAGAAGCTGAGCCGCGAGCGCGCCTGCGTCGGCTGGCGTCGCGAAGTCGTCAGCCACCTGGTGAAAGAGTGGGGCTGGGATGAAAAGCGTCTGATGATGCTCGATAACCGGGCCAACTGGAAGATTGACGAAGTCCGTAAAGCGCATAACGAGCTGCTTGATGCGATGATGCAGAGCTATCGTAACCTGATTCGCTTTGCGCGCCGCAATAACCTGAGCGTTTCCGCCAGTCCGCAGGATATTGGCGTGCTGACGCGTAAGCTGTACGCCGCCTTTGAAGCGCTGCCGGGGAAAGTGACCCTGGTCAACCCGCAAATTTCGCCGGATCTGTCTGAGCCGAATCTGACCTTTATCCACGTGCCGCCGGGCCGTGCCAACCGTACCGGCTGGTATGTCTATAACCGCGCGCCGGATATGGAGTCGATCATCAGCCACCAGCCGCTGGAATATAACCGTTATCTTAATAAGCTGGTGGCCTGGGCCTGGTTTAACGGCCTGCTGACGTCACGCACTCGCCTGTTTATTAAGGGCAACGGCATTGTCGATTTGGCTAAACTGCAGGAGATGGTCGCTGACGTGGCGCACCACTTCCCGCTGCGCCTGCCGTCCCCGACGCCGAAAGCGCTGTATAGCCCGTGCGAAATTCGCCATCTGGCGATTATCGTCAATCTCGAATATGACCCGACGGCGGCCTTCCGCAATCAGGTGGTGCATTTTGACTTCCGTAAGCTCGATGTTTTCAGCTTCGGCGAAGAGCAAAAGTGCCTGATTGGCAGCATCGATCTGCTGTACCGCAACTCGTGGAACGAGGTGCGAACGCTGCACTTTAACGGCGAGCAGGCGATGATCGAAGCGCTGAAAACGATTCTCGGCAAGATGCATCAGGACGCCGCGCCGCCGGATAGCGTGGAGGTCTTCTGCTATAGCCAGCATTTGCGCGGCCTGATCCGTACTCGCGTGCAGCAGCTGGTTTCTGAATGCGTTGAGCTACGCCTCTCCAGCACCCGTCAGGACACCGGCCGCTTTAAAGCGCTGCGCGTTTCCGGGCAGACCTGGGGGCTGTTCTTCGAGCGCCTTAACGTCTCGGTACAGAAGCTGGAAAACGCCATCGAATTCTACGGCGCGATTTCGCATAACAAACTGCATGGTCTGTCGGTGCAGGTGGAAACCAACCACGTCAGGCTGCCGCAGGTGGTGGATGGTTTTGCCAGCGAAGGGATCATTCAGTTCTTCTTTGAAGATGCGGATAACGATAACGGATTTAACATCTATATTCTTGATGAGAGCAACCGCGCCGAGGTGTATCACCACTGCGAGGGCAGCAAAGAGGAGCTGGTGCGCGATGTCAGCCGCTTCTACTCTTCGTCGCATGACCGCTTTACCTACGGCTCCAGCTTTATCAACTTTAACCTGCCGCAGTTTTATCAAATCGTCGACGTCGACGGTCGCGAACAGGTGATCCCGTTCCGCAGCCAGGTGATTGCCGCCGCCACCGCTTCAGCCGGTCAGGATGCTGCATCATCGCCGATGCTGCAGCACTATTCTTGAGAAAGGGTAGCGTGCGGTAGAGGGTTATGTAGCCCGGATAAGGCGTCAGCCGTAATCCGGGGAACTCGAATCACGCGCGCTTAGCGAAAACTCACCGCTTCACCGGCCTGCGCGGTCGCCGCCTGTTCCAGTAGATCCCAGAACGTTTCGCCGCTGCGATCGCACACCCACTCGTCGCCTTTCAAGTCGAAATGGTAGCCGCCTTGCTTCGTTGCCAGCCACACCTGGTGCAGCGGCTCCTGACGGTTAATGATAATTTTGCTGCCGTTTTCAAAGCTGATAGTCAGCACGCCGCCGTTGATTTCGCAGTCGATATCGCTGTCGCCATCCCAGACGTCGAGGCGCTCTTCGATAGTCATCCACAGGGTATCTGCCAGGCGATGGAATTCACTGTCGTTCATGGTTCTTTCCCGCTTTTTTGATAGTGGCGGCAGTATAGCGCGAAACAAAAGCGCGCGCAGTGAGATGCTAAACGCTTGCTTTTACGTCTTCTCCTGCGATGATAGAAAGCAGAAAGAATGAATTACGGGCAACTATCCATGAAAAACGTTTTCCCAGCGCTTGCCGTTTTATTAGCGGTCCTCAGCCTGACCGGCTGTGGCCTGAAAGGGCCGCTTTATTTCCCACCAGCGGATAAAACGGCGCCTCCGCCGACTAAACCGGTTGATAGCGGTATCCAGAGCTCTACGCCGGATCGTAACGATCGCGGCGATAGCGGTGGTCCGACCCAGGTGAATTACTGACAGTTCCGCGCTGCTGGAGTAGATGATGCAGTTCTCTAAGATGCATGGCCTTGGCAATGACTTTATGGTCGTTGACGCGGTAACTCAGAATGTTTTTTTCTCCCCGGAACTGATTCGCCGCCTGGCGGATCGGCATCTTGGCGTGGGCTTCGATCAGCTGCTGGTGGTTGAGCCGCCCTACGATCCAGAGCTCGATTTCCACTATCGCATCTTCAATGCAGACGGTAGCGAAGTGGCGCAATGCGGCAATGGCGCGCGCTGTTTCGCCCGCTTTGTGCGCCTGAAAGGCCTGACCAATAAACGTGATATCCGCGTGAGTACGTCAAATGGCCGTATGGTATTAAGCGTGACGGAAGACGATTTGGTGCGCGTGAATATGGGCGAGCCGAACTTCGAACCGTCGCAGGTGCCGTTTCGCGCGAACAAAGCGGAAAAGACCTATATCATGCGCGCCGCTGAACAGACAGTATTGTGCGGCGTGGTGTCGATGGGTAATCCGCACTGCGTTATTCAGGTCGATGATGTGGAAACCGCGACGGTGGAAACGCTCGGTCCGGTGATGGAAAACCACGAGCGCTTCCCGGAGCGGGCGAACATCGGCTTTATGCAGGTGGTCAGCCGCTCCCATATTCGTCTGCGCGTGTATGAACGCGGCGCGGGTGAAACGCAGGCCTGTGGCAGCGGCGCCTGTGCGGCGGCGGCAGTAGGTATCCAGCAGGGTTTACTGGGCGAGGAGGTCCGCGTGGAATTACCCGGCGGGCGTCTTGATATCGCCTGGAAAGGTCCGGGCCAACCGTTGTATATGACTGGCCCGGCGGCACATGTCTATGACGGATTTATTCATTTATGAAACAAGTCGGGGAAGAACAGCAGGAAATCACCAGCGTGCTGAACGATCGCGCAGTGGTGGACTATCTGTTGCAACATCCTGAATTCTTTATTCGTAATGCGGCGCTGGTGGAGCACATGTCGGTTCCGCATCCGGTACGTGGTTCGGTCTCGCTGGTGGAATGGCATATGGCGCGGGCGCGGAATCATATCAACGTGCTGGAAGAGAATATGTCGCTGCTGATGGCGCAGGCGACGGCGAACGAAAGCCTGTTTCAGCGCCTGTTTGATCTCCAGACGCGGCTGGCGGCGGCCGATAGCCTTGATGAAATGCTGAACCGCTTTCATCGCTGGGCGCGCGAGCTAGGGCTGGCGGGCGCGACGGTGCGCCTGTTTCCCGACAGCTGGCGGCTCGGCGCGCCCTCTAAATTCACCCATCTGGCGATAAGCCGTCAGGCGTTTGAGCCCATTCGCATCCAGCGGCTTGGCCAGCAGCGCCACTATCTTGGCCCATTGAACGGTCCGGAACTGCTGGTGGCGCTGCCGGAAGCAAAAGCCGTTGGCTCGGTGGCGATGTCGCTGCTGGGGGGTGATGAAGCGCCCGGCGTGATGCTGTTCAGCAGTCGCGATCCCCAGCACTATCAGCAAGGTCAGGGAACGCAGCTGTTGCAGGAAATTGCGTCGATGCTCCCGGGATTGCTGGAGCGCTGGATCGAGCGCGCATGAACGCCTCACCGCTGTTGCCTTCCGTAGAGCGCTTTTTACGCTATCTCGGCGTCGAGCGTCAGCTTAGCCCAATAACGCTGCTGAACTACCGCCGTCAGCTCGAGACGCTTATCGCGCTGGCGGAAAACGCCGGGCTGAAAAGCTGGCAGCAGTGCGATGCCGCCCAGGTCCGTAGCCTGGCGGTACGCAGCCGTCGTCAGGGGCTGGGGCCGGCGAGCCTGGCGTTACGCCTCTCCGCATTACGCAGCTTCTTTGACTGGCTGGTGAGCCAGGGTGAACTGGCGGCTAATCCGGCAAAGGGGATTTCGGCGCCGAAAACACCGCGCCATTTACCGAAAAATATCGATGTCGACGACGTTAACCGGCTGCTGGATATCGATCTTAACGATCCGCTGGCGGTACGCGACAGGGCGATGCTGGAAGTGATGTACGGCGCGGGGCTGCGTCTCTCGGAGCTGGTGAATCTCGACATTAAGCACCTCGATCTGGAATCCGGCGAGGTGTGGGTGATGGGCAAAGGCAGCAAAGAGCGCCGCCTGCCGATTGGCCGCAACGCGGTGGCGTGGATTGAGCACTGGCTCGACCTGCGCGGCCTGTTCGGCGCCGATGAAGACGCCCTGTTCTTATCGAAACTGGGCAAGCGAATTTCAGCGCGCAATGTGCAAAAGCGCTTTGCCGAATGGGGCGTTAAGCAGGGCCTCAACAGTCACGTACATCCGCATAAGCTGCGCCACTCCTTCGCGACTCATATGCTGGAGTCGAGCGGCGATCTGCGCGGAGTGCAGGAGCTGCTGGGGCATGCGAACCTTTCCACCACTCAAATCTATACCCATCTTGATTTTCAACACCTTGCGTCGGTGTACGATGCGGCGCATCCGCGCGCCAAACGGGGGAAATAATGCGTTTTTACCGACCTCTGGGCCAGATTTCAGCACTGACATTTGACCTGGACGATACCCTTTATGACAACCGCCCGGTGATTGACCGGACGCTGCATGAGTCGCTGAGCTTTGTGCGCAGCTACCATCCGTCGCTGAGTCAATTTGACGCCAGCGAACTCAACCGGCTGCGCCAGACGCTGCTGGCCTCAGAGCCGGAAATTTACCACGATGTCACCGAGTGGCGCCGCCGCGCGCTGGAGCTGGGGATGCTCAACGCCGGGCTTTCTGCGGCGCTGGCGAAAACGGGGGCGGATGAAGCGATGGCCAACTTCGCCCACTGGCGCAGCCTGATCGACGTCCCGCAAGAGACGCACGATACGCTGGCGAAGCTGGCGGAAAAATGGCCGCTGGTGGCCATTACCAACGGTAATGCCCGGCCGGAACTTTTTGGCCTGAGCGACTACTTCCGCTTCGTGCTGCGCGCGGGTCCGGACGGGCGCTCTAAACCTTTTGCCGATATGTATCATCTGGCGGCAGAGCGGCTGGAGCTGCCGCTGGCGCAGATTCTGCACGTCGGTGACGATCTGACGACCGACGTGGCGGGCTCCATTCGCTGCGGCATGCAGGCCTGTTGGATCAAACCGCAGGGCGCAGACCTGATGCGCACCGCCGACAGCCGTCTGCTGCCGCACATCGAAATTTCACGGTTGGCATCTCTGACCTCGCTGATATAATCGTCAGTAGTTCTGTATAAATTAACAGTAGCCCGGTGAACTGCACGTTGCCGGGCGTCTCATTTCCGGCGGTGCCAATGGACGTTTCTTACCTGCTCGACAGCCTTAATGACAAACAGCGTGAAGCCGTTGCGGCATCACGTACGAATATGCTGGTTCTGGCAGGAGCGGGCAGCGGTAAGACGCGCGTGCTGGTACACCGCATCGCCTGGCTGCTGAGCGTTGAGAACTGTTCCCCTTACTCCATTATGGCGGTGACCTTTACCAACAAAGCGGCGGCGGAGATGCGCCATCGTATTGGTCAACTGATGGGCACCACCCAGGGCGGTATGTGGGTCGGCACTTTCCACGGCCTGGCGCACCGGCTGCTGCGCGCCCATCACCTTGACGCCAACCTGCCGCAGGACTTCCAGATCCTCGATAGCGAAGACCAGCTGCGCCTGCTTAAGCGCCTGATTAAGGCGATGAACCTCGATGAGAAGCAGTGGCCGCCGCGTCAGGCGATGTGGTACATCAACGGCCAGAAAGACGAAGGCCTGCGCCCGCACCATATTCAGAGCTACGGCAACCCGGTTGAGCAGACCTGGCAGAAGGTGTATCAGGCCTATCAGGAAGCCTGCGATCGGGCGGGGCTGGTGGATTTCGCCGAGCTGCTGCTGCGCGCGCACGAACTGTGGCTGAATAAGCCGCATATTCTGCAGCACTACCGCGAGCGCTTTACCAATATCCTGGTCGACGAATTCCAGGATACCAACAACATTCAGTACGCGTGGATCCGCCTGCTGGCGGGCGATACCGGCAAGGTGATGATCGTCGGCGATGACGATCAGTCCATTTACGGCTGGCGCGGCGCGCAGGTGGAGAACATCCAGCGCTTCCTCAACGATTTCCCCGGCGCGGAAACTATCCGCCTCGAGCAAAACTATCGCTCGACCAGCAATATCCTCAGTGCGGCGAACGCCCTGATTGAGAACAACAGCGGACGGCTGGGAAAAAAATTGTGGACCGACGGCGCCGACGGCGAGCCGATTTCGCTCTACTGCGCGTTTAACGATCTTGATGAGGCGCGCTTTGTCGTCAACCGCATCAAAACCTGGCAGGAAAACGGCGGGGCGCTGGAGCAGTGCGCGATTCTGTATCGCAGCAACGCCCAGTCGCGCGTGCTGGAAGAGGCGCTGCTGCAGGCCAGCATGCCGTATCGTATTTATGGCGGCATGCGCTTCTTCGAACGCCAGGAGATCAAAGATGCGCTCTCCTATCTGCGCCTGATCGCCAATCGTAATGACGACGCGGCGTTTGAGCGCGTGGTGAATACCCCGACGCGCGGTATCGGCGATCGCACCCTGGACGTGGTGCGCCAGACCTCGCGCGATCGCCAGCTAACGCTATGGCAGGCCTGCCGCGAGCTGTTAAAAGACAAAGTCCTGGCCGGGCGAGCCGCCAGCGCCCTGCAGCGTTTTATGGAGCTTATTGACGCGCTGGCGCAGGAGACCGCCGATATGCCGCTGCACGTGCAGACCGACCGGGTAATTAAAGACTCCGGTCTGCGCATGATGTACGAGCAGGAGAAAGGCGAGAAAGGCCAGACGCGTATTGAAAACTTAGAGGAGCTGGTGACGGCAACGCGCCAGTTCAGCTACAACGAAGAAGATGAAGATCTCATGCCGCTGCAGGCGTTTCTCTCGCACGCGGCGCTGGAGGCGGGAGAAGGGCAGGCGGATACCTGGCAGGACGCGGTACAGCTGATGACCCTGCACTCGGCGAAAGGGCTGGAGTTCCCGCAGGTCTTTATCGTTGGGGTGGAAGAGGGGATGTTCCCGAGCCAGATGGCGCTGGATGAGGGCGGCCGCCTCGAAGAAGAACGCCGCCTGGCCTACGTCGGCGTCACCCGCGCGATGCAGAAGCTCACGTTGACCTACGCGGAAACCCGCCGCCTGTATGGCAAAGAGGTGTATCACCGGCCATCGCGCTTTATCGGCGAGCTGCCGGAGTCGTGCGTAGAAGAGGTGCGGCTGCGCGCGACGGTGAGCCGACCGGTCAGCCATCAGCGGATGGGGACGCCGATGGCGGAAAACGACACCGGCTACAAGCTGGGCCAGCGCGTGCGCCATGCCAAGTTTGGCGAAGGGACGATCGTTAACCTCGAAGGCAGCGGTGAACACAGTCGCCTGCAGGTTGCGTTTCAGGGGCAGGGGATCAAATGGCTGGTCGCGGCGTACGCCCGGTTGGAAACAGTGTAACAGTAAGAAAAATATCATAATTTTGTAATATTCTGCTACCTTTATACGTTAAGGAGCTTGATTTGCTCTTTAGCGTTCCGTTGCGTGTTGACGCCGTTTTTGCGCTGGCGTAACATGCGCGCACGATTACGCTAAGAGGACATTCGCCTTGGACACACCCAGTAGATGCTGGCTCAATTTCCTGCCCATCAGGAACAACTCCTAAGGCTATCCTCTTATGCTGATAGCCTTAGCGGTTGTCAGCGACTCGTTCTATTCCCGTCGCTCTGAGTCAGGCTTAATGGTCTGAAACCCAAATTGTTTCTGTGTGCCCACCGAACTGTCCGATAATTTTTTGCATTGGGAGTCCCGGTCATGCTGAGCGCATTTCAACTGGAAAACAATCGTTTAACGCGGCTTGAAGCCGACGAGATCAAGCACCTCGCCAGTTCGGTGTGGGTCGATCTGGTCGAGCCTGACGACGATGAACGTAGCCGCGTGCAAACGGAATTGGGCCAGAACCTGGCGACGCGCCCGGAGCTGGAAGACATCGAAGCGTCAGCGCGTTTCTTTGAGGATGAAGACGGCCTGCATATCCACTCATTTTTCTTTTTTGAAGATGCTGAGGATCACGCCGGTAACTCTACCGTGGCGTTCACTATCCGCGAAGGGCGTCTGTTCACCCTGCGCGAGCGGGAGCTGCCCGCTTTCCGCCTGTATCGCATGCGCGCCCGCAGCCAGTCGATGGTGGACGGCAACGCCTACGAGCTGCTGCTGGACCTGTTCGAAACCAAAATTGAGCAGCTGGCGGATGAAATCGAAAACATCTACAGCGATCTGGAAAAGCTCAGCCGGGTGATCATGGAAGGCCGACAGGGCGACGACTACGACGAGGCGCTCTCGACGCTGGCGGAGCAGGAAGATATCGGCTGGAAAGTTCGCCTGTGTCTGATGGATACCCAGCGCGCGCTGAACTTCCTCGTACGTAAAGCCCGTCTGCCGGCAGGCCAGCTGGAGCAGGCGCGTGAGATCCTGCGCGATATCGAATCCCTGCTGCCGCACAACGAATCGCTGTTTCAGAAGGTTAACTTCCTGATGCAGGCGGCGATGGGTTTTATCAACATCGAGCAGAACCGCATCATCAAAATCTTCTCGGTGGTCTCCGTGGTGTTCCTGCCGCCGACCCTGGTGGCATCCAGCTATGGGATGAACTTTGAGTTTATGCCCGAGCTGCACTGGAGCTTTGGCTACCCCGGGGCGATTGTCTTTATGATGCTCGCCGGTCTGGCGCCGTATCTGTACTTTAAGCGCAAAAACTGGCTGTAAAAAAAGGAGCTTCGGCTCCTTTTTTTTGCGTATTGGTCTGGCTTTATGCCCTACGTGTCCGGCGTATCGTGTAAATCGCATCCATCACGAAAATCGCCAGCGCCACCCAGATAAAGGCGAAGGTCACCATTTTATCCGCGCCCGGTACTTCGCCGTAGAAGGTCACCGCCAGCAGGAACATCAGCGTCGGGCCGATATACTGGAAAAAGCCCAACGTGGAGAGGCGCAGACGCGTCGCCGCGCCGGTAAAGCACAGCAGCGGAATAGTGGTGACCACGCCTGCCGCCATCAGCAGTAGGTTCAGCGACCACGGATTCTGCCCCATGTGGCTGGTCGGGCTATCGGCGATGCCAAACAGATAAATCGCGGCGACCGGCAGCAGCCAGAGCGTCTCAAACAGCATCCCGGTTTGCGCATCCACGGCGATCTTTTTACGCAGCAGGCCGTAAAAAGCGAAGCTGAATGCCAGGCCCAGGGCGATAATCGGCAGCGAGCCGAAGGTCCAGAGCTGTACCAGCACGCCGCAGGCGGCCAGCAGCACCGCCAGCCACTGCATCCGACGGAAACGCTCCCCGAGGAAGATCATCCCCAGCAGAATGTTCACCAGCGGATTGATAAAGTAGCCCAGGCTGGCTTCCAGCATATGATGATTATTCACCGCCCAGATAAACAGCAGCCAGTTACCGCCCACCAGCACCGCAGAGAGCGCCAGCAGCAACACTTTTTTTGGCGTTTTCAGCAGCCTTTTGACCTGCGGCCACTGGCGGCTGACGCTAATCAGCGCCACCATGAAGAAGAAGGACCAGATCACGCGGTGAGTCAGGATTTCATCGGCGGGAACATAGTAGATAAGCTTGAAGTACGCCGGCGCGATACCCCAGATAAAATAGGCGGCCAGGGCCAGCAGAACCCCCACCCGCGTTTGTTTAGCATCCATCGGTACAAATCCATTGCCAAAGAGAGTGATGTTACTCGATTTAGGCCGATCAACCCACCATATACGTCGCCGTGGCGCTGGCGATATACACCTGCTCTTCGTTATGTAGCTCGACGCGGGCTACCGCCACTTTGTTACCGGCGCGCAGCAGGCTGCTGGTGGCGGTAAAGCGTTCCCCGCGGCCTGGACGCAGGTAGTCGACGCGCAGATCGATGGTGCCCATCCGCGACAGGCGCTGGCGCAGCTCTTCTTCATTGATAGTGTCGTGCCGGGTGAGCGTACTGCCGACGCATACCAGTCCCGCCGCGACGTCCAGCGCTGAGGCGATCACGCCGCCATGTAAGATGCTCTGCGCCCAGTTGCCGACCATCATCGGCTGGTTGTTGAAACTCAGCTGGGCAAATTCCTTTTCATAACGCTCCAGCTCCAGGCCTAAGGCACGATTAAACGGCATATGGTAGACGAAAATTTCTCCCACCAGCTTCAGGGCGGCGGCGGCGGTCAGTTCAGACATAACAGCATTTCCAAAAGTTAATGAAATGTTGATTTTATGCTTCTAAAATATTGATTTCTACTTTAAGAACGGATAACAGGTCAGAAGACGTATAAATAGGTAGAATGCTGCCTGGGTTAAACAGAAATAATAAATATCCATCCAGGAGAACAGCAATGCGTATCTCTTTGGCCTGCCTGCTGGCGTTTATTGCGCTTCCGGCTGGCGTTCTGGCGCAGGACGCGCCGGTGAATAAACAGGTCCACGACACCCCGGCCGTTCGCGGGAGCATTATCGCCAACCTATTACAGGACCATGATAATCCGTTCCTGCTCTATCCCTATGAGAGCAACTATTTGCTCTATACGTGGACCAGCGATCTTAACAAAGAAGCGATTCGTAGCTACGACTGGGCCGAGAACGCGCGTAAAGATGAAGTGAAGTTCCAGCTCAGCCTGGCGTTTCCATTATGGCGCGGGATTTTGGGCGAGAATTCGCTGCTGGGCGCTTCTTATACGCAAAAATCCTGGTGGCAGCTCTCCAACAGCAAAGAGTCCGCGCCGTTTCGCGAAACCAACTACGAGCCGCAGCTGTTCCTCGGTTTCGCGACCGATTACTCGTTCGCCGGCTGGACGCTGCGCGACGTTGAAATGGGATATAACCACGACTCTAACGGCCGTTCCGATCCCACTTCCCGCAGCTGGAACCGCCTCTATACCAGGCTGATGGCGCAAAATGGCAACTGGCTGGTCGAGGTGAAGCCCTGGTACGTGATTGGCAGCACCGACGATAACCCGGATATCACCAAATATATGGGGTATTACCGGCTGAAAGTGGGCTATCAGCTGGGCGACGCTATTCTCAGCGCCCAAGGGCAATATAACTGGAATACCGGCTACGGCGGCGCCGAGCTTGGGGTGAGCTATCCGATCACCAAACACGTGCGCGTCTATACTCAGGTTTATAGCGGTTATGGCGAGTCGCTCATCGATTATAACTTTAATCAGACCCGCGTTGGCGTCGGGCTGATGCTCAACGATCTGTTTTAATCGTTGCACTCTGGCTCTCAGGCGCTGAAAATAGCGCCTGTTTTCTTTTCAGGCATATGGGGTCAACGTGGCGCAGGCGGAAGTATTGAATCAGGAATCGCTGGCTAAGCAGGTTTTACAAGAGACCTTCGGCTACCAGCAGTTTCGCCCGGGCCAGGATACCATTATCGATACGGCGTTGGCCGGGCGCGACTGCCTGGTGGTGATGCCGACCGGCGGCGGCAAGTCGCTGTGTTATCAGGTGCCGGCGCTGGTGCTGGGCGGTCTGACCGTTGTGGTATCGCCGCTTATTTCCTTGATGAAGGACCAGGTCGATCAGCTGCTGGCTAACGGCGTGGCGGCGGCGTGCCTGAACTCAACGCAGAGCCGGGAGCAGCAGCAGGAGGTGATGGCCGGCTGCCGCAGCGGGCAGATCCGCCTGCTGTATATCGCCCCGGAGCGCCTGATGCTGGATAACTTCCTCGAGCATCTTACGCACTGGAATCTGTCGATGGTGGCGGTAGACGAGGCGCACTGTATTTCCCAGTGGGGCCACGACTTCCGTCCGGAATACGCCGCGTTAGGGCAGTTGCGCCAGCGGATACCGCACATCCCGTTTATGGCGCTGACCGCCACCGCTGATGACACCACGCGTCGCGACATTGTCCGCCTGCTGGACCTGAACGATCCGCTCATCCAGGTCAGCAGCTTCGACCGTCCCAACATCCGCTATATGCTGATGGAGAAGTTTAAGCCGCTGGATCAGCTGATGCGCTACGTGCAGGACCAGCGCGGCAAGTCGGGCATCATCTACTGCAATAGCCGCTCGAAAGTTGAAGATACCGCCGCGCGCCTGCAAAGCCGCGGTATCAGCGCGGCGGCCTACCACGCCGGGCTGGAAAATCATATCCGCGCCGACGTGCAGGAGAAATTCCAGCGCGACGATCTGCAAATCGTGGTGGCGACGGTGGCCTTCGGTATGGGTATCAACAAACCGAACGTCCGCTTTGTGGTGCATTTCGATATCCCCCGCAATATTGAATCCTATTACCAGGAGACCGGGCGCGCCGGGCGCGATGGGCTGCCTGCCGAGGCGATGCTGTTTTACGATCCGGCGGATATGGCGTGGCTCAGACGCTGCCTTGAAGAGAAGCCCGCCGGGCCGCTGCAGGACATTGAACGCCATAAGCTCAACGCGATGGGGGCCTTTGCCGAAGCGCAAACCTGCCGCCGCTTGGTGCTGCTCAACTACTTTGGCGAGGGGCGCCAGGAGCCCTGCGGCAACTGCGATATCTGCCTTGACCCGCCAAAACAGTACGACGGTTTAATGGACGCGCGTAAGGCGCTGTCGACGATTTATCGCGTTAACCAGCGCTTTGGTATGGGCTACGTGGTGGAAGTGCTGCGCGGCGCCAATAACCAGCGTATTCGCGATATGGGGCACGATAAGCTGCCGGTCTACGGTATCGGGCGCGAACAGAGCCATGAGCATTGGGTCAGCGTTATCCGTCAGCTTATTCATTTGGGGCTGGTCACGCAGAATATTGCCCAGCACTCTGCGCTGCAGCTTACCGAGGCCGCGCGTCCGGTCCTGCGCGGCGACGTGACGCTGCAGCTTGCCGTACCGCGTATTGTGGCGCTGAAGCCGAAAGCGATGCAGAAATCCTTCGGCGGCAATTACGATCGTAAGCTGTTCGCCAAGCTGCGCAAACTGCGTAAAGCGATTGCCGATGAAGAGAATATCCCGCCCTATGTGGTGTTTAACGATGCGACGCTGATTGAAATGGCTGAGCAAACGCCGCTGACGGCAGGAGAGATGCTCAGCGTCAACGGCGTCGGTACGCGTAAGCTTGAGCGCTTTGGTAAAGAGTTTATGGCCCTGATCCGGGCGCACGTGGATGGCGATGATGAGTAGTCAGCCGGACGAAAAAGTGCAAATATAGTTTTCGTCCTGACTATTTTCCTGCGAGTTAATCATGTTGACGCTTTTCTTCACCGTGGCGCTGGTGCATATCATTGCGCTGATGAGTCCTGGCCCGGACTTTTTCTTTGTCTCACAGACCGCCGTTAGCCGCTCTCGCAAAGAGGCGATGATGGGCGTGCTGGGGATCACCTGCGGGGTAATGGTGTGGGCGGGCGTAGCCCTGCTCGGCCTGAACCTGATTATTGCGAAGATGGCCTGGCTGCATACCATCATTATGGTCGGTGGCGGCCTGTATCTGTGCTGGATGGGCTTGCAGATGCTGCGCGGCGCGCTGAAAAAAGGCGAAGCGGCAGCGGCGGTAGAGCCTCAGGTTGAGCTGGCGCGCAGTGGCCGGAGCTTCCTGAAAGGGCTGCTGACCAATCTGGCGAACCCCAAAGCGATTATCTACTTCGGCTCCGTTTTCTCGCTGTTTGTCGGCGACAGCGTCAGTTCCGGCGCGCGCTGGGGGATTTTCCTGCTGATCGTGCTGGAGACGCTGGCCTGGTTTACGGTGGTTGCCAGCCTGTTCGCCCTCCCGGGCATGCGCCGCGGCTACCAGCGGATGGCGAAATGGATCGACGGCATTGCCGGTACGCTATTCGCCGGCTTCGGTATTCATCTGATTATTTCGCGCTAAGCGTTCTGCGGCCCGCCTCAGAGGTTATGGGTGGGCCGGGTATTAATGACGGAGCTGCTGCAAATCGTCGGACGTCAGACCGGTCATTTCCATCACCGCCGCCGCATCAATATCCCGTTCGAGCATGGCCTTCGCGACGCTAAGAAGCGCGGCGCGTTTGCCCTCTTTTATGCCCTTCTGCATACCTTCCTCAAGCTACTTTTCTGCCAGAGTCATCAATACAGTAATTTGCTGTTTATCTATACATCAGGCGTGGCGCGCGGAGGCCAGCAGGGCGCCGACCAGCATAAACAGCGAACCAAAGATCTTGTTTAGCGCTTTCATCTGCTTCGGCCCCTTAATCCACGCGGCAATACGCTGCGCCAGCGTGGCGTAGCCAATCATGACGATAATATCGACCACAATGGTGGTGACGCCGAGCACGAGGTACTGCATCACCTGGGGCTGGTGCGGCACGATAAATTGCGGGAATAGCGCGGCGAGGAAGACGATGCTTTTCGGGTTGGTCAGATTCACGAAAACCGCGCGCTTAAAGAGTTTGCCGCGGGTCTGCGCTTGCGCAAGGGTATTCAGATCGAGAGAGCCCGCGGCCCGCCACTGCTGAATGCCGAGCCAGATAAGATAAGCGGCGCCCGCCCATTTAAGGATTTCAAAGGCCAGCAGCGAACGGGAAAACAGCGTACCCAGGCCGATGCCCACCAGCACAATATGGATGCCCAGTCCGGTCTGTAGACCGGCAATAGAGGCCGCCGCGCCGCGATAGCCGTGGTTGATTGAGGTGGTCATGGTGTTTATCGCCCCGGAACCCGGTGACAGGCTGAGAATAATCGATGTCAGCAGATAGGCAAACCACCACTCGAACGTCATGAGAAACTCCCTGATTGTCTGTTTTTATGCCACAATACGCTATTGTGTAAGCATTGTGTGATACACGATAAAAAAACGATTTTCAGCGGTTATCAGGGGTGTAAGCCCGATGTTTTTGCAGCAAAAGGACTGGGAAACACGAGAAAACGCGTTTGCGGCCTTTACCATGGGGCCACTGACCGATTTCTGGCGTCAGCGGGAAGAGGCTGAATTTACGGGCGTGGATAACGTTCCGGTGCGCTTTGTTCGCTTCTGCGCCAAAAGTCATGATCGGGTCGTGGTTATCTGCCCGGGTCGCATTGAAAGCTACGTTAAGTACGCCGAACTGGCTTACGATCTTTTCCGCAGCGGTTTTGACGTGATGATTATCGATCATCGCGGCCAGGGGCGCTCCGGACGCATGCTTTCTGACACCCACCGCGGGCACGTCGTTAATTTCAGCGATTACGTCGACGATCTCGCCGCGTTCTGGCAGCAGCAGGTAGCGCCCGGACGCTGGCGGAAGCGGTTTATACTGGCCCACTCCATGGGCGGCGCCATTGCGACGCTATTTTTGCAGCGCTACCACCAGCATTGCGATGCGATGGCGCTCTGCGCGCCGATGTTCGGCATCGTTATGCGCCTGCCTGACTGGATGGTGCGCCATATTCTCGATTGGGCTGAGGGCCATCAGCGCATTCGTGAAGAGTATGCCCTCGGTACCGGCCGCTGGCGCGCGCTGCCCTTTGCGGTCAACGTCCTGACGCACAGCCGCCAACGCTATCGCCGCAACCTGCGTTTTTACGCCGATGAGCCGCAGCTGCGTGTCGGCGGGCCGACGTTCCACTGGGTGCGCGAGGGGATCCTCGCCGGCGAAGAGGTGCTGGCCGGTGCGGAAAAAGACGTCACGCCCACGCTATTGCTCCAGGCGGAAGAAGAGCGGGTGGTCGATAACCGCATGCACGATCGCTACTGTGAACGTCGCGCCGCGGGCGGCCATCCCTGTGAAGGGAATAAGCCGTTTGTCATAGAAGGGGCATACCATGAGATCCTTTTTGAAAAGGACGCCATGCGCTCGGTCGCGCTAAACGCTATCGTCGATTTTTTTGGTCGACACACTTAATCCGGCGAAACGCTCGTCGCCCTGCTTAGAGGTTAAAATTTTTATGTACCAGGTTGTTGCGTCTGATTTAGATGGCACGCTGCTTTCTCCCGATCACTGCTTAACTCCCTACGCCAAAGAGACGCTGAAGCTGCTTACCGCACGCGGTATCAACTTCGTGTTCGCGACCGGCCGCCACTACATCGATGTTGGGCAAATTCGCGATAATCTCGGCATTAAATCCTATATGATCACCTCGAACGGCGCTCGCGTGCACGATAGCGAAGGGCAGCAGATCTTCGCCCACAACCTCGACCGCGATATCGCCGCCGACCTGTTTGAGATGATGCGTAACGATCCGGCGATTGTGACCAACGTCTATCGTGAAGATGAGTGGTATATGAACCGCCACCGTCCGGAAGAGATGCGCTTCTTCAAAGAGGCGGTGTTTAACTACAAGCTCTACGAGCCGGGCGAGCTGGACCCGGAAGGCATTAGCAAAGTCTTTTTCACCTGCGATAAGCATGAGCATCTGCTGCCGCTGGAGCAGGCGATCAATGCCCGCTGGGGCGATCGCGTGAACGTGAGCTTCTCTACCGTCACCTGCCTTGAAGTGATGGCGGGCGGCGTGTCGAAAGGGCATGCGCTGGAGGCGGTGGCGAAAATGCTTGGCTATAGCCTGAAAGAGTGTATCGCCTTCGGCGACGGTATGAACGATGCGGAGATGCTGTCAATGGCGGGCAAGGGCTGCATTATGGCCAACGCGCACCAGCGGCTGAAAGACCTGCACCCTGAGTTGGAAGTGATCGGCAGCAATGTCGATGATGCCGTTCCCCACTATCTGCGTAAACTCTATCTTGACTAAAAAAGATTGACGATTGTTTTATTAATGAGCAGTTGTCAACCTTTCACTTCGCTACAATGGGTGTTCTTTACTCTACGAGACATTCATTGTGGCGCTACTGATTATCACCACCATTCTGTGGGCCTTCTCTTTTAGCCTGTATGGCGAATACCTGGCAGGCCACGTCGATAGCTATTTTGCGGTGCTGACGCGCGTTGGCCTGGCGGCGCTGGTGTTTTTGCCCTTCCTGCGCACCCGCGGGCAGAGCCTGACCACTATCGGCCTGTATATGCTGGTAGGCGCGATGCAGCTCGGCATCATGTACATGCTGAGTTTCCAGGCCTATTTGTACCTGACGGTATCCGAGCTTCTGCTGTTTACCGTTCTGACGCCGCTCTACATCACGCTGATTTACGATTTAATGAGCCGCCGCCCTCTGCGCTGGGGCTACGCCTGCAGCGCGCTGCTGGCGGTTATCGGCGCGGGCATTATTCGTTATGACCAGGTGACCAACCATTTCTGGACCGGCCTGATCCTCGTTCAGCTCTCCAACATCAGCTTCGCGATTGGCATGGTGGGCTACAAGCGCCTGATGGAAACGCGTCCGATGCCGCAGCATAACGCCTTCGCCTGGTTCTACGTCGGGGCGTTTCTGGTGGCGGTTGTCGCCTGGTCTATGCTGGGGAATGCGCAGAAAATGCCGGAAACCTCGCTACAGTGGGGCATTCTGCTGTTTCTTGGCGTGGCGGCATCGGGGATTGGCTACTTTATGTGGAACTACGGCGCCACCCAGGTCGATGCCGGTACGCTCGGCATCATGAACAATATGCACGTGCCCGCCGGGCTGCTGGTGAACCTTGCCATCTGGCAAACTCAGCCCCGCTGGCCGAGCTTTATTATTGGCGCTCTGGTGATCCTGGCCTCGCTATGGGTCCATCGATGCTGGGTCGCTCCGCACTCCGCACAAACGGCAAATGGTCGCAAGCGTGATTCCGCGCTGAGCGAATAAACGCTTCGGTGACCGGCTGACGCTGCTCGCCGTCGCGCACCGCGGCGTACAGTCGGCTCCACAGTCCTTCGCCCAGGGTTTTGGTGACCACCAGACCCTGGCGCTCAAAGCTCTCCACTACCCAGTGCGGCAGGGCGGCGATCCCCATCCGCGCCGCCACCATCTGAATTAGCAGCAGCGTATTGTCGACGCTCTTCAG
This sequence comes from Klebsiella sp. MBT K-1, assembly GCF_002556465.1. Taxonomy (NCBI): domain Bacteria; kingdom Pseudomonadati; phylum Pseudomonadota; class Gammaproteobacteria; order Enterobacterales; family Enterobacteriaceae; genus Klebsiella; species Klebsiella sp. MBT K-1. The sequence goes on from NZ_PDEL01000022.1 coordinate 69,406, forward strand.
CTGTGGACTGATCCCCGCCGGCTGCAGGAAGTGACGCCAGATATCCAGACGAGCGCGCTGTACCGGGTAAATCAGCAGCATTTCGGTCGCTAAATCCTCAGGCGCAATGCGCATCTTTGCCGCCAGCGGATGGTCTGGCGCCATCACCAGACGCACTTCGAAATCAAACATGGGCGAATAGTGCAGGCCGCTGCGCGGCAGGATATCCGAGGTCATCACCAGATCCAGCTCGCCCTGCTGCAGGCCCGGCTGCGGGTCGAAGATCACCCCGGACTGGAAATCCACTTCCACATGCGGCCAGCGGGCGCGGAAGCTCTCCAGCGCCGGGGTGAGCCACTGGATACAGCTATGGCATTCGATAGCGATGCGCAGCCGGGTTTGCTGCGGCTCGTTGCAATCCTGCAGGGCGCGGCTGATTTGCGGCAGCACCTGATTTGCCAGCTGCAGCAAGATCTCTCCCTGCGGCGTAAAGCGCAGCGGCTGGCTTTTGCGCACAAACAGACGGAAGCCGAGGCGCTGTTCCAGATCGCTGAACTGGTGGGACAAGGCGGATTGGGTCTGGTGCAGGGCCGCCGCAGCGCCTGCCAGAGAACCGCTATTCCGCAACGCCTGGAGCGTTTTCAGGTGTTTAATTTCGATCATGAAAGTCCTTCACTTCGGCATGAATAATTTGCGCTTGAGGAATATACAGTAACTGCCAATTATGGATGTGTAAACATCTGGATGGCTAAATCCTTTATCTTTCGAATTTATGGTGCGTTGGCCGCACTTCCTCACCCCAGTCACTTACTTCAGTAAGCTCCTGGGGATGAGCAAGCTTGCCGCCTTCCCTAAATCCGAAATCTTTCGGATTGAAATTATGAGGCTCAAAAAAATGACAATTATTAATCACACCCTCGGTTTCCCTCGCGTTGGCCTGCGTCGCGAGCTGAAAAAAGCGCAAGAGAGCTACTGGGCGGGCAATACCGGCCGCGAAGAACTGCTGGCTGTTGGCCGCGAACTGCGCGCTCGCCACTGGGATCAACAGAAGCAAGCCGGCGTTGACCTGCTGCCGGTGGGCGATTTCGCCTGGTACGACCATGTTCTGACCACCAGCCTGCTACTGGGCAACGTGCCGGCTCGTCATCAGAACAAAGACGGCTCCGTCGATATCGATACCCTGTTCCGCATTGGCCGCGGCCGCGCGCCGACCGGCGAACCGGCAGCGGCGGCGGAAATGACCAAATGGTTTAATACCAACTACCACTACATGGTGCCGGAATTCGTCAAGGGCCAGCGGTTCAAACTGACCTGGACCCAGCTGCTGGATGAAGTGGATGAAGCGCTGGCGCTGGGCCACAAGGCGAAACCCGTCCTGCTCGGGCCGGTCACTTACCTGTGGCTCGGTAAGGTTAAAGGCGAGCCGTTCGACCGCCTGAGCCTGCTGAACGATATTCTGCCGGTTTACCGGCAAGTGCTGGCTGAACTGGCAAAACGCGGTATTGAATGGGTGCAGATTGATGAGCCGGCGCTGGTGCTGGAGCTGCCGCAGGCGTGGCTGGACGCCTTCAAACCGGCTTACGAGGCGCTTAACGGCGAGGTTAAGCTGCTGCTGACCACCTACTTTGAAGGCATTACCGATAACCTCGACACCATCGCCGCGCTGCCGGTACAGGGTCTGCACGTGGACCTGGTGCACGGCCGGGATGATGTCGCCGAACTGCATAAACGCCTGCCTGCCGACTGGCTGCTTTCCGCCGGATTGATCAACGGCCGCAACGTCTGGCGCGCCGATCTGAGCGAGAAATACGCGCAGGTTAAAGCTATCGTCGGTAAACGCGAGCTGTGGGTCGCCTCTTCCTGCTCCCTGCTACACAGCCCGATCGATTTGAGCGTGGAAACGCGGCTCGATGCGGAGGTGAAGAGCTGGTTTGCCTTCGCCCTGCAAAAATGTGAGGAGCTGGCGCTGCTGCGCGATGCGCTGAACAGCGGCGATACCGCGGCGATTGCTGAATGGAGCGCGCCGATTCAGGCCCGTCGCCACTCAACCCGCGTGCATAACGCGGCGGTGGAGAAGCGTCTGGCGGCCATCACCGCTCAGGACAGCCAGCGCCAAAGCGCCTATCAAGTCCGCGCCGCAGCGCAGCGCGCCCGCTTTAAGCTGCCGGCCTGGCCGACCACCACCATCGGTTCTTTCCCGCAGACCACTGAGATCCGCGGCCTGCGTCTGGACTTTAAAAAGGGCAATCTGGATGCGAACAACTACCGTACCGGCATCGCCGAACACATCAGACAGGCGATTATGGAGCAGGAGCGCCTGGGCCTGGACGTGCTGGTACATGGTGAAGCCGAGCGTAACGACATGGTGGAATACTTCGGCGAACACCTGGATGGGTTTATTTTCACGCAGAACGGCTGGGTACAGAGCTATGGTTCCCGCTGCGTCAAACCGCCGGTGGTGATCGGCGACGTCAGCCGTCCGGAGGCGATCACCGTTGAGTGGGCTAAATACGCTCAGTCGCTGACCGAAAAACCGGTAAAAGGCATGCTGACCGGCCCGGTGACCATTCTTTGCTGGTCCTTCCCGCGGGAGGACGTCACCCGTGAAACGATTGCGAAGCAGATTGCTCTGGCGCTGCGCGACGAAGTGGCGGACCTGGAAGCCGCCGGTATCGGTATCATCCAGATCGACGAACCGGCGCTGCGCGAAGGCCTGCCGCTGAAGCGTAGCGACTGGGATGCGTATCTGGCGTGGGGCGTGGAAGCTTTCCGTATCAACGCGGCGGTGGCGCAAGACGACACGCAGATCCACACCCATATGTGTTATTGCGAGTTCAACGACATCATGGACTCTATTGCCGCGCTGGATGCGGACGTCATTACCATCGAAACCTCGCGCTCCGATATGGAGCTACTGGAGTCGTTCGAAGAGTTCGACTATCCGAATGAAATCGGGCCGGGCGTGTACGACATTCACTCCCCGAACGTGCCGAGCGTGGAGTGGATCGAAGCGCTGCTGAAGAAAGCCGCGCAGCGTATCCCGGCCGAGCGCCTGTGGGTGAACCCGGACTGCGGCCTGAAAACCCGCGGCTGGCCGGAAACCCTAAGCGCGCTGACCAACATGGTCAAGGCCGCGCAGAACCTGCGCCAGGCCTAATGGAGAGCGACCCGACTCGTGGCGGGTCGGGGTAAGCAGAAGAGCATTAAGAACGTCCAACCAACAAGCCGCGATCCTGTGTATTGAGTTTGCCCAGGAAGGATCTCTTTGGCTAAAGTTAAGCGTTTCCTGAACCGGGCGAATGTCGCTCTTCGGAGGTAAATGATGACTGAATATAACGATCAAAAGGGATATTTGCGTTTTGCCATTAACCTGGGCAACCCAGTTCTCGCGACACTTCTGCCGGATGGCTCTCCGGGAGGGATAACCGTTGAGCTGGCGAACAAGCTGGCGGCAGAGAGCCAGCGCGAAGCGCGGTTTGTGACCTGGCCGACGGCCGGGCAGGTAGTGGATGCGGCGCTGCAGGATCAATGGGATATCGCCTTTCTGGCTATCGACCCGGCGCGGGAAGATAAGCTTCGCTTCACGCCGCCCTACGTCACCATCGAAAGCTCGGCGATGGTTAAAAAAGAGAGTGAAATACGGTCGGTTCAGGAGATGGACCGCGAAGGTGTAGTGATAAACGTGGGTAAAGGTGCGGCCTACGAGCTGTATCTGATTCGCACGCTAAAACACGCGACGATGCGCCAGTACGCCACTTCTCAGGAGGCTATTCAGGCATTCATCCACGGCGAAGGCGATATGGCGGCCGGTATTCGCCAGCCTCTGGAGCAAGCCGCGCAGGAAAACCCGGCGTTACGCGTTCTGCCCGACAGCTTTAGCCAGATACGCCAGGCGATATGCGTCCCGCGCAATGCGCCGCAGCACTATGAATTTATTTGCCGCTGCCTTTCTTCATGGATAGCGGACGGTACTATTGCCGGGATGGTGAAGCGCCATATCGGCAATAGCTGAACTTTAACCGCGCTGACCGCCATGCTGGGCAAACCACGCCAGCATCCGCTGCCAGCCGTCCTTCGCCGACTCTTCATGATAGCTGGCGCGATAGTCGGCGTTAAAAGCGTGATCGGCCTGCGGGTAAACCACGATCTCCGCCGTGGCGTTGGCCGCCCGCAGCGCCTGGCGCATGGTTTCCACCGTATCCTGCGGAATGCTGTCATCTTTCGCGCCATACAGCCCTAAAACCGGCGCGTTGAGATCGACGGCAATATCCACCGGATGCTTCGGCGAATTCAACGTTTTCTCGCCGACCAGTTTGCCGTACCAGGCGACGGCGGCTTTTAGCTGCGGGTTATGCGCAGCGTACAGCCAGGTAATGCGCCCGCCCCAGCAGAAGCCGGTAATCAGCAGGCGATGGGCATCGCCGCCGTGGCGGGAGGCCCAGCTGGCCACGTGGTCGAGGTCGGCCAGCACTTGAGAGTCCGGCACTTTTTTAACCAGCCCCTGGAACAGAGAAGGGATGTCGCTGTAATCATTAGGGTCGCCCTGGCGGAAGTACAGCTCTGGAGCGATAGCCAGATACCCCTCTTTCGCCAGACGGCGGCAAATATCGCGAATATGTTCATGCACGCCGAAAATTTCCTGAACCACGATGACGACCGGCAGCGGGCCGTCGACGTTCCCCGGGCGGGCGTGGAATGCCGGCATGTTATCCCCCTGCGAAGGGATTGATGTCTCTCCGGAGACGATGTTCTCATCTGATGTGTGAACGGCAGTGGCGGCGTGCGGCGTGGCTGCAGGTGCAAAGCCGGTTTGCTTAATTGTCGTCATGGTATTCTCCGTACCCTTAATTTGTTAGCGCAGCAATAACTATAGCTGCTCTGGACAGGACGTTAACCAAACACAGTGCTCGAAACAGGCTATCTTTTGTTCAGGCTTCCGCGATTTAGCTTGTTAATGTGATGTATATCACCCTTTTATGGAAAGTTATTGCAATGAATTTCATTCGTGGTGATTGTTGTCACAAAATTGAGCCGACAGCTTCTGTAAAGTACCGTTTTGCTTCTGCTGATAATTCGACCCACAGAGGAGTTTTTTATGTCCAAGTCTGATGTTTTTCATCTCGGCCTCACCAAAAACGATTTACAAGGGGCTACGCTGGCTATCGTCCCTGGCGATCCGGAGCGTGTGGAAAAGATCGCCGCGCTGATGGATAAGCCGGTTAAGCTGGCATCTCACCGTGAATTCACCACCTGGCGCGCGGAGCTGGACGGTAAAGCAGTGATTGTATGTTCTACCGGTATCGGCGGCCCATCGACCTCTATCGCCGTGGAAGAACTGGCCCAGCTCGGCATCCGTACCTTCCTGCGTATTGGCACCACCGGCGCCATCCAGCCGCACATCAACGTAGGCGATGTTCTGGTGACTACCGCTTCTGTCCGCCTGGACGGTGCAAGTCTGCACTTTGCGCCCATGGAGTTCCCGGCGGTGGCTGATTTTGAATGTACTACCGCGCTGGTTGAAGCGGCGAAATCTATCGGCGCAACCACCCATATCGGCGTGACCGCCTCCTCCGACACCTTCTATCCGGGTCAGGAACGTTACGACACCTTCTCCGGCCGCGTTGTGAGCCGCTTTAAAGGCTCGATGGAAGAGTGGCAGGCGATGGGCGTGATGAACTATGAAATGGAATCCGCCACGCTGCTGACGATGTGCGCCAGCCAGGGCCTGCGCGCCGGGATGGTTGCCGGAGTTATCGTCAACCGTACCCAGCAGGAAATTCCGAACGCGGAAACCATGAAGCAAACCGAAAGCCACGCGGTGAAAATTGTCGTGGAAGCGGCGCGTCGCCTGCTGTAGTTCTTCTCCTTTCCGTAAAGGGCCGGACTCTCCGGCTCTTCTTTTTTGCGTAGCGCCTCGCAGGAAAACCCTTTCCAACTGGACGTTTGTACAGCACAATTCTATTTTGTGCCGTAAGTGGTTGCCGCAGGGGGCGTTGTGGATATTTCGATTATTATGAGTGCCGTTGCGGCGCTGGCCGTGGGCCTGATTGTTGGCTGGCTGGCGACAAAAGCGCACGCCGATCAAATTCGCGCCGATCTTATCGAAGAGCGGCGCGAGCTGGATATTGAACTGAGCGCGGCCCGCCAGCAGCTGGTGCAGGAGTCCCACTGGCGAGAAGAGTGCGAACTGCTCAATAACGAGCTGCGCAGCCTGCGCGATATCAACGCCTCGCTGGAAGCCGATCTCCGTGAAGTGACAACCCGTCTTGAATCCACTCAGCTGCATGCCGAAGATAAAATCCGCCAGATGGTCAACAGCGAGCAGCGGCTTAGCGAGCAGTTTGAGAACCTGGCGAATCGCATCTTTGAGCACAGCAACCGACGGGTGGATGAGCAGAATCGCCAGAGCCTGCACGGCCTGCTGACGCCGCTTCGCGAGCAGCTGGATGGTTTTCGCCGTCAGGTGCAGGATAGCTTTGGCCAGGAAGCGCGGGAGCGCCACACCCTGGCCCATGAAATCCGTAATCTCCAGCAGCTTAATGCGCAAATGGCCCAGGAGGCACTAAACCTGACTCGCGCGCTTAAGGGCGATAACAAAACCCAGGGCAACTGGGGCGAGGTGGTGTTGACCCGCGTGCTGGAAGCGTCCGGGCTGCGGGAGGGCCATGAATATCAGACCCAGGTGAGCATCGAAACGGACAACCGCTCGCGGATGCAGCCTGATGTGATTGTCCGTTTGCCGCAGGGGAAAGACGTGGTTATCGATGCCAAGATGACCCTGGTGGCCTACGAACGCTATTTCAATGCCGAAGATGATTATACCCGTGAAGCGGCGCTGCAGGAGCATATCGCTTCCGTACGCAACCATATGCGACTGCTGGGGCGTAAAGACTACCAGCAGCTGCCGGGGCTGCGCTCGCTCGACTACGTTCTGATGTTTATCCCGGTGGAGCCGGCCTTCCTGCTGGCGATCGATCGCCAGCCGGAACTCATTAGCGAAGCGCTGAAAAACAACATTATGCTGGTGAGCCCGACTACGCTGCTGGTGGCGCTGCGGACTATCGCCAATCTCTGGCGCTATGAGCATCAGAGCCGTAACGCGCAGAAAATTGCCGAAAGAGCGGGGCGGCTGTACGACAAAATGCGCCTGTTTGTTGACGATATGTCCGCTATCGGCCAGAGCCTGGATAAAGCTCAGGATAACTACCGCCAGGCGATGAAAAAGCTCGCTTCCGGGCGAGGCAACCTGCTGGTGCAGGCGGAATCATTTCGCGAGCTGGGCGTGGAGGTTAAACGTGGGATTAATCCTGACTTAGTCGAACAGGCAACCGCACAGGATGAGGAATACTTCCTTACAGATGACGGTAACGTTCAGGAAGATAAAGATTTTTCTTCCGATACGGCCGCTGCCGCCGCGTATGATAACCGCCCTCAGCCGCGTTGAAGCGTATGGGAAGTGCGCTAAACCTGTTACACTCAACGAACATTTTCTTGATAAGCAAGCAGGCATTGAGATGGTTGAGGATTCACAAGAAACGACGCATTTTGGCTTTCAGACTGTCGCCAAAGAGCAGAAAGCTGACATGGTGGCGCATGTATTTCATTCTGTGGCCGCAAAATATGACGTAATGAACGACCTGATGTCGTTCGGTATTCATCGTTTGTGGAAGCGTTTCACCATCGACTGCAGCGGCGTCCGCCGCGGGCAAACCGTATTGGATCTGGCGGGTGGTACCGGCGATCTGACGGCGAAATTCTCTCGTCTGGTGGGCGAAACCGGCCGCGTGATGCTGGCGGATATCAACGACTCAATGCTGAAAATGGGCCGTGAGAAGCTGCGCAACATCGGCATCGTCGGCAACGTGGAATACGTCCAGGCAAACGCTGAAGCGCTGCCTTTTGCGGACAACACCTTTGATTGCATTACGATTTCTTTCGGTCTGCGTAACGTGACCGACAAAGAAAAAGCGCTGCGCTCCATGTATCGCGTATTAAAGCCAGGCGGTCGTCTGCTGGTGCTGGAATTCTCGAAACCGATTATTGAGCCGCTCAGCAAAGCCTACGACGCCTATTCTTTCCATATTCTGCCGCGCGTGGGTGAGCTGGTTGCTAAAGATGCCGAAAGCTATCGTTATCTTGCTGAATCTATTCGAATGCACCCCGATCAGGAGACGCTGAAAGGTATGATGCAGGACGCAGGGTTTGAAAGCGTCGACTACTACAACCTGACGGCAGGCATCGTTGCGCTACACCGCGGTTATAAGTTCTGACAGGAGGGACGCTATGCCTTTCAAACCACTGGTTACCGCCGGTCTTGAGACGGTCCTCAACGCTTTCCTCTGGCGCGATCGGGCGCTGAAACCCGCCCGCCAGCGTCTGCTGGGGAAAGTGCTGCGCGTCGAGCTGCAAGAGCTTTCCGATCCGGTGGTGCTGGTTTTTAGCGAACGCCAGCTGGATGTGCTGGGCGCGTGGGAAGGCGAGGCCGACTGCACCGTGCGTACCCGCCTGAGCGTGCTTCCGCAGCTACGCAATCGCCAGCAGCTTACCGCGCTGATTCGTAGCGGCGATCTCGAAGTAGAGGGCGATCTGCAGGTGGTGCAAAATACCGTCACGCTGTGCGATCTGGCGGAGTTCGATCCGGCTGAACTGCTCGCCCCGTATACCGGTGATGTTGTTGCGGAAGGCTTCGGTAAAGTATTCCGCGGCGGCGCTCGCTTTCTTGTGCATGGCGCTCAGCGCCAGCAGCGCTATGTAGCGGAAGCGATTACCGAAGAGTGGCGCCTGGCGCCGGGTCCGCTGGAGCTGGCCTGGTTTGCAGAGGAAACCGCTGCGGTGGAACGAACCCTGGCCGCGCTGGAAAAACGGCTGGAAACGCTGGAGGGCAAATGACGCCAGGAGAAATACGGCGCCTGTATTTTATCGTCCACACCTTTTTGAGCTACGGGCTGGATGAGCTCATTCCCAAAATGCGTATCACGCTGCCGCTGCGAATCTGGCGGCGGATGCTGTTCTGGATGCCCAATCGCCATAAAGACCGCCCTCTCGGCGAGCGACTGCGCCTCGCATTACAGGAGCTGGGGCCGGTGTGGATCAAATTTGGCCAGATGCTCTCGACCCGTCGCGACCTCTTTCCACCCCATATTGCCGATCAGCTGGCCATGCTGCAGGACCGCGTCGCGCCTTTTGACGGTCTGCAGGCCAAAAAGCAAATTGAGCAAGCCATGGGCGGCCTGCCGGTAGAGGCCTGGTTTGATGACTTCTCGATTGAACCGCTCGCTTCCGCTTCTATTGCCCAGGTGCATACCGCACGTCTGAAAGAGAACGGCAAAGAGGTTGTCATTAAGGTGATTCGCCCGGATATCGTTCCGGTTATCAAAGCGGATATGAAGCTCATCTACCGTCTTGCCCGCTGGGTGCCGCGTCTGCTGCCGGACGGCCGCCGTCTTCGCCCGCAGGAAGTGGTTCGCGAATACGAAAAAACGCTGCTGGATGAGCTCAACCTGCTGCGTGAATCAGCTAACGCTATCCAGCTTCGCCGCAACTTCGAAGAGAGCCCGATGCTCTATGTCCCGGAAGTTTACTCGGACTACTGCAGCGAAGGCATGATGGTGATGGAGCGGATTTACGGGATCCCGGTGTCCGACGTCGCCGCGCTGGAAGCGCAGGGGACTAACATGAAGCTGCTGGCTGAGCGTGGCGTACAGGTCTTCTTTACCCAGGTTTTCCGCGACAGCTTCTTCCATGCCGATATGCATCCGGGCAATATTTTTGTCAGCCGTAACCACCCGGAAGATCCGCAGTACATTGGCATTGACTGCGGTATCGTCGGCTCGCTGAACAAAGAAGATAAGCGCTATCTGGCGGAAAACTTCATTGCCTTCTTCAACCGCGATTACCGCAAAGTTGCGGAGCTGCACGTTGATTCCGGCTGGGTTCCCGCGGATACCAACGTTGAAGAGTTCGAGTTTGCTATTCGTACCGTCTGCGAGCCTATTTTTGAAAAGCCGCTGGCGGAAATCTCGTTTGGCCACGTGTTGCTGAACCTGTTTAACACGGCGCGACGTTTCAATATGGAAGTGCAGCCGCAGCTGGTTCTGCTGCAGAAGACATTACTTTACGTAGAAGGTGTAGGTCGCCAGCTCTATCCTCAGTTAGACTTGTGGAAAACGGCGAAACCGTTCCTTGAGTCGTGGATAAAAGAACAGGTGGGCATTCCGGCTCTGGTGCGGGCGTTTAAAGAAAAAGCGCCGTTCTGGATCGAAAGAATGCCGGAAATACCTGAGCTGGTGTATCAGAGCCTGCAGCAAAGCAAGCAGTTGCAGAATAGCGTCGATACCATCGTGCGCGACATCCAGGTGCGACACGTGCGCCAGGGTCAGTCCCGCTATCTGTTTGGTATAGGCGCGGTTTTATTACTGAGTGGTACGCTGTTATTCATCCACCGTCCCGAGTGGGGCATGATGCCGGGCTGGCTGATGGCCGCTGGCGTCGTAACCTGGCTTATCGGCTGGCGAAAGACGAACTGACGGCGGTCGCCTTTATCACCGCGCATAATGTGTATAATGCGTCCTAATAATCATCATCTGTCATAGGGGAATGTGTATGGGTGGTATCAGTATTTGGCAGTTACTCATTGTTGTCGTCATCGTGGTTCTGCTTTTTGGGACAAAAAAGCTGAGCTCGCTCGGTTCAGATTTAGGAGCGTCGATCAAAGGCTTTAAAAAGGCCATGAGCGACGAAGATAAACCGGAAAAATCCGCACCCGATGCCGATTTTGCGGCGAAAACCCTTGCTGATAAGCCGGATGATGTAAAGAAAGACGAGACTAAACGCCACGACAAAGAGCAGGTGTAATTCGTGTTCGATATCGGTTTTAGTGAGCTGCTGCTGGTATTCGTGATTGGCCTCATCGTTTTGGGGCCGCAGCGACTACCGGTAGCGGTAAAGACGGTGGTTAGCTGGATCCGCACGCTGCGGTCGCTTGCGGCTACCGTACAAAATGAAATAACGCAGGAATTAAAACTGCAGGAGTTTCAGGAAAGCCTTAAAAAGGTGGAAAAGGCCAGCCTGGACAACCTGACGCCCGAGCTAAAAGCTTCAATGGATGAGCTGCGTGAAGCGGCTGAATCTATGAAGCGATCCTACTCCGCCCACGATCCTGAAAAAGCCAGCGATGAAGCCAACACCATTCACAACCCGGTCGTTAAAGGGAGTGAAGAGCAGCGCAAGGACGTGACGCCGGCGACGGCTGAACACCAGGCCAGCGCGCCGGAGCATGCGCCTGACCCCGTGGCTGAAGAGCTTTCCGCTTCGCAGAGTGAAATCCCGGCAGTGAAAGTAAAAACTGCCGTGTCGGCTTCCGATTCTTCCTCCCCTGTATCGAGTGATAAACAGTAAAAATGGGCGTAGACGATACTCAACCGCTAATTACGCATCTGATCGAGCTGCGCAAGCGCTTGATCAACAGCATTCTTGCGATTCTGGTCATTTTCCTGGCGTTAGTCTATTTCGCCAACGATATCTATCAGCTGGTTTCCGCGCCGCTTATTCGGCAGATGCCGGTTGGCGCGACCATGATCGCGACGGATGTGGCCTCGCCTTTCTTCACGCCGATCAAGCTGACCTTTATGGTATCGATAATTTTGTCGGTACCGGTCATTCTGTATCAGGTCTGGGCCTTTGTGGCGCCAGCGCTGTATAAGCATGAGCGTCGGCTGGTTATGCCGCTGCTGGTCTCCAGTACGCTGCTGTTCTATATCGGTATGGCTTTCGCCTACTTCGTCGTTTTTCCGCTGGCGTTTGGCTTTCTGACCCACGCGGCGCCGGAAGGCGTACAGGTCTCTACCGATATTCGTAGCTATCTCGACTTTGTGATGGCGCTGTTTATCGCGTTTGGCGTCTCGTTCGAGGTTCCGGTGGCCATCGTGCTGCTGTGCTGGATGGGCGTCACCACGCCGGACGACCTGCGTAAGAAACGCCCCTATGTCCTGGTTGGCGCATTCGTTGTGGGGATGCTGCTGACTCCGCCGGACGTGTTCTCGCAAACTCTGCTGGCGATTCCGATGTACTGTCTGTTTGAGGTCGGTGTCTTCTTCGCGCGGTTCTATACCGGTAAACGCCTGACGCGTGACGAGGATGCCGCCGCCGAAGAGGCGCAGGGTAAAGAAGAATAACGCTCAACCGCCCGCCAGGGCGGTTGCCATATGGGAGCGATGATGTTTGATATCGGCGTAAATCTGACCAGTTCGCAGTTTTCCCGCGATCGCGATGAGGTGGTGTCCCGGGCCCGGGCGGCGGGCGTGACCGGGATGCTGTTGACGGGAACCAACCTGCATGAAAGCGCGCAGGCGCAGCAGATGGCGCGCCGCTATTCGGGATGCTGGTCAACGGCCGGCGTTCATCCCCACGACAGTCGCTGCTGGACGGAATCGGTAGCGGCAGCGGTCTATGCGCTGGCTCGCGAGCCGGAAGTCGTCGCGGTTGGCGAATGCGGCCTCGATTTCAACCGCAACTTTTCGACGCCTCAGGAGCAAGAAGCGGCGTTTAGCGCCCAGCTGGCGCTGGCAGCGGAGCTGTCGATGCCGGTATTCCTGCACTGTCGCGATGCGCATGAGCGCTTTCTGGCCCTGCTGGTTCCCTGGCTTGATAAGCTCCCGGGGGCCGTGGTGCATTGCTTTACGGGTAGCCGTGAAGAGATGCGCGAATGCGTTGAGCACGGTTTATTTATTGGTATCACCGGCTGGGTATGTGATGAGCGTCGGGGGCTGGAGCTTCAAGCCTTGCTGGCGGATATTCCGGCAGATCGCCTGCTGGTTGAGACCGATGCGCCGTATCTGCTGCCGCGCGATATGCGGCCAAAACCCGCTTCCCGCCGCAATGAGCCCGCCTACCTGCCGCATATTCTGACCAGCATCGCGGGATGGCGCGGGGAAGAGGCGCAGTGGCTGGAAGAGATTACCGATGCTAACGTCAGAAGACTCTTTGGCGTGCGCTTTTAGGCGCCGTCAGATTTTATAAAAATCAGTATTTTTCACGCTCTGTAGCACCTGCTTGTTAAGCAAATTCAGCAGCAGCATAGAACGGGCTTCACCGTCCGGTTCGGTAAAAATAGCCTGCAGACCCTCAAAGGCGCCATCGGTAATCAGCACGCTATCGCCTTCATGCGGCGTTTCCGGATCGGTGATCCCTTCCGGTTTGTAGATGGAAAGCTGATGAATGACGGCAGACGGCACGATAGCGGGCAGCGCGCCGAAACGCACAAAGCTGTTCACACCGCGCGTTGCGCTGATGGTGGTGGTATGAATCACTTCCGGATCGAACTCGATAAACAGATAATTTGGGAACAGGGGCTCGCTGACCGTCGTGCGTTTACCGCGGACGATTTTTTCCAGCTCGATCGTTGGCATCAGGCAATTCACGGCCTGCCGCTCAAGGTGTTCCTGGGCGCGTTCAAGCTGCCCACGTTTGCAATAAAGTAAGTACCAGGCTTGCATAATGACTCTTTCCAATGCTACTAGCAGCAAGCATAACAAAAGCCCGGTACGATCGCGAAATCATTGCGGGTGAAAACTAAATTTCAGCGTTCTTTCACGCTAATTTAACAAAAATACAGCATAGCTCCGGCGAACGCCGTATAATCAGCCGCCTGTATAGAGGTCAATAACAACTCCATGAAATACCACGATCTACGCGAATTTCTGACATTACTGGAGCAGCAGGGGGAATTGAAACGGATCTCCCTGCCGGTCGATCCTCACCTGGAAATCACTGAAATTGCCGACCGCACATTGCGCGCTGGCGGTCCGGCCCTGCTATTCGAAAATCCTAAAGGCTACGCCATGCCGGTGCTGTGTAATCTTTTCGGCACGCCGCGGCGAGTCGCACTGGGAATGGGGCAGGAGGATGTCAGTTCGCTGCGGGAAGTGGGTAAGCTTCTGGCATTCCTGAAAGAGCCGGAACCACCAAAAGGCTTCCGCGACCTGTTTGATAAGCTGCCGCAGTTCAAGCAGGTGCTGAATATGCCGACTAAGCGTCTGCGTGGAGCCCCGTGCCAGCAAAAAATCATCCACGGCGATGAGGTGGATCTGACCCGCATCCCGATCATGACCTGCTGGCCGGAAGATGCCGCGCCGCTGATCACCTGGGGGCTAACGGTGACCCGCGGTCCGCATAAAGAGCGGCAAAATTTGGGTATTTATCGCCAGCAGCTGATTGGCAAGAACAAGCTGATTATGCGCTGGCTATCGCATCGCGGCGGCGCGCTGGACTTCCAGGAGTGGTGCGCAGCGCATCCAGGCGAGCGTTTTCCTGTTTCCGTCGCGTTGGGCGCCGATCCGGCGACGATTCTCGGGGCGGTGACCCCGGTTCCGGATACCCTCTCCGAGTATGCGTTTGCCGGGCTGCTGCGCGGCACGAAAACCGAAGTCGTTAAGTGCATCTCTAACGATCTGGAAGTGCCCGCCAGCGCGGAGATTGTGCTGGAAGGATATATTGAGGCCGGAGAGATGGCGCCGGAAGGCCCGTATGGCGACCATACGGGCTACTACAATGAAGTGGATAACTTCCCGGTCTTTACCGTCACCCATATTACTCAGCGTGAAGACGCCATCTACCATTCGACCTACACCGGGCGTCCGCCGGACGAACCCGCGGTACTGGGCGTTGCGCTGAACGAAGTGTTCGTCCCCATCCTGCAAAAGCAGTTTCCTGAAATCGTGGATTTCTATTTACCGCCTGAAGGCTGTTCCTATCGCCTGGCGGTGGTCACGATGAAGAAGCAGTACGCCGGTCACGCGAAACGCGTCATGATGGGCGTCTGGTCGTTCCTCCGTCAGTTCATGTATACCAAGTTTGTTATCGTCTGCGATGACGATGTCAATGCGCGCGACTGGAATGATGTGATTTGGGCGATTACTACCCGTATGGACCCGGCGCGTGATACGGTACTGGTAGAAAATACGCCAATTGATTATCTGGATTTTGCCTCACCGGTTTCCGGTTTGGGTTCAAAAATGGGGCTGGATGCCACAAACAAATGGCCTGGAGAGACCCAGCGCGAGTGGGGTCGTCCGATCAAAAAAGATCCTGAGGTGACGGCGCGCGTCGACGCCATCTGGGACGAACTGGCTATCTTCAAATAACAGTAAGCGGGGCTACGCCGCTGTTTTGCACAATAGACCCGACAGAGGGGACGCATGACAACCTTAAGCTGTAAAGTGACCTCGGTGGAGGCGATTACCGATACTGTGTATCGCGTTCGATTAGTGCCGGAAGCGGCGTTTGCCTTCCGGGCTGGTCAGTATCTGATGGTCGTGATGGACGAACGCGATAAGCGCCCATTCTCCATGGCTTCTACGCCGTCGGAACAGGAGTTTATCGAGCTGCATATCGGTGCATCTGAACTTAACCTGTATGCGATGGCGGTGATGGATCGTATTCTGAAAGAGCGTGAAATCGAGGTCGATATGCCGCATGGCGAAGCCTGGCTGCGCGATGATGAAGAACGCCCGCTGATTTTGATTGCCGGGGGGACGGGCTTCTCTTACGTGCGTTCGATTCTGCTCACCGCGCTGGCGCGCAATCCGAACCGCGATATCGCCATCTACTGGGGCGGACGCGAAGCGAAGCATCTCTACGATCTGGCCGAGCTGGAAGCGTTAAGCCTGCAGCATCCGGGCCTGCGCGTTGAACCCGTTGTTGAGCAGCCTGAAGCTGAGTGGCGTGGCCGTACCGGAACCGTGCTCACGGCGGTTCTGCAGGATTACGGTACGCTGGGCGAGCATGATATCTATATCGCCGGCCGTTTTGAGATGGCGAAAATTGCCCGTGACCTGTTCTGCAACGAGCGCGGCGCGCGTGAAGATCGCCTGTTTGGCGATGCCTTTGCGTTTATTTGATAGCCGCTCTGAAAGCATCCGGGCTTTTGGCCTGGGTGCTGTTTTTACCGGTCATCGCTGAAGTAAACGTACAGCGGCCGATCGTTTTCCAGCAAACAGAGCATTTTCCCTACCGGGTTCCCTTCTTTTTCCAGCGTAGCGGTGAGCTGCGTCGCGATATGCTGGCTGCCTATCTTCTCATCATAGCGTTCGGTATTAATGTCGGTGATGACCAGATGCTTTAGCCGATCGCTGCCAGGATCCTGCGCCATTTTACTGATCCCCCTGGAAAGGCATGCCTGAGCGCTATCCTGTTCGCTGGCGAGCGCTGCGGCAGAGAACGTGGTTAGCAGAAAAATGATTGGGAGTGTTTTCATCACTCTTCATTATCCTTAATAATCATTAGGTACATGGCGATAATAACGGATCGGTAGAAATAAAAAACCCGCCCCTGACAGGCGGGAAGAACGGCAACTAAACTATTTCGGGGATTAACTCTTCGATTAAACCCGCTCAAATACCGTCGCGATCCCCTGACCTAAACCAATACACATGGTGGCCAGGCCGAACTGCGCGTCTTTACGCTCCATCTGGTTGATCAACGTAGTGCTAATGCGCGCGCCGGAACAGCCGAGCGGATGGCCCAGGGCGATCGCGCCGCCGTTGAGGTTGATCTTCTCGTCTATCTGTTCCATCAGCCCCAGATCTTTAATGCACGGTAGGATCTGGGCGGCAAAAGCTTCGTTCATCTCGAACACATCGATATCGCTGGTGCTGAGCCCGGCCTTTTTCAGCGCCAGTTTTGACGCGGGAACCGGGCCATAGCCCATGATGGACGGATCGCAGCCGACGACAGCCATCGAGCGCACGCGAGCGCGAGGCTTCAGGCCCAGTTCGCGGGCGCGGCTTTCGCTCATTAACAACATCGCTGCGGCGCCATCGGAGAGGGCGGAAGAGGTTCCCGCCGTCACGGTGCCGGTGACCGGATCGAACGCGGGTCTCAGCGCGGCCAGCGCTTCTACCGTCGTCTCCGGGCGAATGACTTCATCGTAGCTGTAAGACTTCAGCACGCCGTCGGCGTCGTGACCGCCGGTCGGGATGATCTCCGTCTTGAATGCGCCGGACTGCGTCGCGGCCCAGGCGCGAGCGTGGGAGCGGGCGGCGAACTGGTCCTGCATTTCCCGGCTGATGCCGTGCAGACGCGCCAGCATTTCTGCCGTCAGACCCATCATTCCGGCGGCTTTGGCGACGTTACGGCTCAGTCCGGGATGGAAATCCACGCCGTGGCTCATCGGAACGTGGCCCATATGCTCTACGCCGCCAATCAGGCAGACGCTGGCATCGCCGGTCATGATCATACGCGCCGCGTCGTGAAGCGCCTGCATAGAAGAACCGCACAGCCGATTGACCGTGGTGGCGGGTACCGAATGCGGGATCTCCGCCAGCAACGCCGCGTTGCGGGCAATGTTGAAGCCCTGTTCCAGGGTCTGCTGGACGCAGCCCCAGTAAATATCGTCGATCGCGCTCGCCTCAAGAGACGGATTACGCGAAAGCAGGCTACGCATCAGGTGCGCGGAGAGATCTTCCGCACGCACGTGGCGAAAGGCGCCGCCCTTCGAACGGCCCATCGGGGTACGAACTGCATCGACAATGACAACCTGTTCCATTGTGACTCCTTAAGCCGTTTTCAGGTCGCCTGGCGCACGGGCAGGCTCAACCGGGGGATAGTACGGTTCGTTATGACGCGCTTTGCTGCGCAATCCTTCCGGCACGTCGTATAGCGGGCCGAGGTGCTGGTACTGCTGCGCCATATCGAGATATTTTGCGCTACCGAGCGTATCGAGCCAGCGGAACGCGCCGCCGTGGAACGGAGGGAAGCCCAGGCCATAAACCAGCGCCATATCGGCTTCCGCCGGGCTGGCAATAATGCCCTCTTCGAGACAGCGCACCACTTCGTTGACCATCGGGATCATCATCCGGGCGATAATCTCTTCATCGCTGAAATCGCGCTTCGGCTGGCTGACTTCCGCCAGCAGGCTATCGACGACAGTATCCTCTTCCTTCTTCGGCTTACCTTTGCTGTCTTCTTTGTAGCGCCAGAAGCCAAGGCCGTTTTTCTGGCCGAAACGCTTGGCGTCGAATAGCGCATCGATCGCATCGCGATACTCTTTCTGCATTCGCTGCGGGAAGCCCGCCGCCATGACCGCCTGCGCGTGATGCGCGGTATCAATGCCCACGACGTCCAGCAGATAGGCGGGCCCCATCGGCCAGCCAAACTGTTTTTCCATCACTTTGTCGACTTTGCGGAAGTCCGCGCCATCGCGCAGCAGCTGGCTGAAACCGGCGAAGTAGGGGAACAGTACGCGGTTGACGAAGAAGCCGGGGCAGTCGTTGACCACAATCGGCGTTTTGCCCATTTTGCTGGCCCAGGCGACGACTTTGGCAATGGTCTTATCCGAGGTTTTATCGCCGCGGATCACTTCAACCAGCGGCATGCGATGCACCGGGTTAAAGAAGTGCATGCCGCAGAAGTTTTCCGGGCGCTGCAGGACGCTGGCCAGCTCGCTGATAGGGATGGTCGAGGTGTTGGAGGCCAGCACGGTATCCGGGCGCACCTTCTCTTCGGTTTCCGCCAGTACCGCTTTTTTCACTTTTGGGTTCTCAACGACGGCTTCGACCACGACGTCCACGCGCTCAAAGCCGGCGTAATCCAGGGTTGGCTGAATAGTGGAAATGACGCCGGCCATCTTGAGCCCATCGATTTTGCCGCGCTCAAGCTGTTTATTCAGCAGCTTCGCCGCTTCGGTCATGCCCAGCGTCAGCGATTTGTCGTTAATATCCTTCATGACCACCGGCACGCCTTTCCAGGCCGACTGGTATGCAATACCGCCGCCCATAATCCCCGCGCCCAGCACGGCCGCGTGTTTTGGCGTGTCGACATCTTTCGTCAGCTTCTTCGCTTTCGCTTTGACGTACTGATCGTTGAGGAAGATACCGACCAGCGCGCGCGCCTCGTTGGTATGCGCCAGCGGGACGAAACTTTTGTTTTCCAGGTTCAGCGCTTCTTCGCGGCCAAAGCGGGCGGCGGCTTCAATGGTTTTAACGGCGGTAAGCGGGGCCGGGTAGTGTTTCCCGGCGGTTTGCGCCACCATGCCTTTGGCAATGGTAAAACTCATTGCGGCTTCAATTTTACTCAGGTGAAGCGGCTCCAGCTTCGGCTGGCGCTTCGCTTTCCAGTCCAGGTCGCCGTTAATGGCCTGACGCAGAATGGCTACTGCGCCATCGATCAGTTTTTCATGTTTAACCACGCCGTCGACGAGGCCGATTTTTAAGGCCTGTTCGGCGCCGACGTCTTTACCTGCGGCAATGATTTCCAGCGCGCTGTCCGCGCCAAGCATGCGCGGCATCCGCACCGAGCCGCCAAAGCCCGGCATGATGCCCAGTTTCGTTTCCGGCAGACCAATGCGCAGGTCCGGCGTCGCCAGGCGATAATCGGTCGCCAGTACGCATTCGCAGCCGCCGCCCAGCGCATAGCCGTTGACGGCGGAGATGGTCGGAACCGGCAAATCTTCCAGGCGATTAAATACGCTATTAGCGAAATGTAGCCACTGGCTGAGCTGTTCTTCGGGAACCAGGAACAGAGAAAGAAATTCGGTGATATCCGCGCCGACGATAAAAGCGGCTTTTTCGGAGCGCAGCAGCAGCCCTTTAAGATCTTTTTGTTTTTCCAGTACGTCCAGCGCTTCACCGAGGCTGGCTACGGTTGCGGTATCGAGCTTGTTGACCGAGCCGGGGGCATCGAATACCAGTTCGGCAATGCCGTCTTCCCGCCAGTCGAGGTACAGGTTGTCGCCTTTGTAGAGCATGTCAGTCTCCTGAATCCAGCAATATGATCTGGTCGTACCAGATGAGACGGAGTGTGGATTTTATGTTAAGAAATTGCAAATAAGACTTTAAATAAATGCTGGTCGGATCACACCCGGTAGAAATCACCCCGTTTGAGGTCATTGTGCTAAGATGCGAAACATCACGATCTCATAAAATCAAAGGATAAAAGATGGAATCCCTTGCCGGTCTCTATAAAAATCATATCGTTACCCTACAAGAGCGTACCCGTGATGTTCTGGCCCGCTTTAAGCTGGATGCCCTGCTGATTCACTCCGGTGAACTGTTCAACGTCTTCCTTGACGATCATCCGTATCCGTTCAAGGTCAACCCGCAGTTCAAAGCCTGGGTGCCGGTTACCCAGGTCCCTAACTGCTGGCTGCTGGTGGACGGTGTCAACAAACCGAAACTGTGGTTCTACCTGCCGGTCGACTACTGGCATAACGTGGAACCGCTGCCAACTTCGTTCTGGACCGAAGAGGTGGAAGTCATTGCCCTGCCGAAAGCGGACGGTATCGGCAGCCAGCTACCCGCCGCCCGCGGCAATATCGCGTATATCGGACCGGTACCGGAACGCGCGCTGGGGTTAGAACTCGCGGCGGATAAAATCAACCCGAAAGGGGTGATTGATTATCTGCACTACTACCGCTCTTATAAAACTGACTATGAGCTGGCCTACATGCGCGAAGCGCAGAAGTCGGCGGTTAACGGTCATCAGGCCGCTCATGAAGCGTTCCTCTCCGGGATGAGCGAGTTTGATATTAACCAGGCCTATCTGACTGCTACCGGCCATCGCGACACAGATGTACCGTACAGCAACATTGTGGCGCTGAACGAACACGCTTCCGTTCTGCATTACACTAAGCTGGATCACCGCGCGCCGGCGGAGTTGCGCAGCTTCCTGCTGGATGCGGGCGCGGAATATAACGGCTATGCGGCGGACCTGACGCGTACCTGGGCGGCGCATGGCGATAACGACTATGCTCAGTTGGTTAAAGACGTTAATGATGAACAGCTGGCGCTGATTAGCACCATGAAGGCGGGCGTGAGCTACGTGGATTATCATGTCCAGTTCCATCAGCGTATTGCCAAACTGCTGCGCAAACATCAGATAGTCAAAGAGATGAGCGAAGAAGCGATGGTGGAAAACGACCTGACCGGACCGTTTATGCCGCACGGCATTGGCCATCCTCTGGGTCTGCAGGTTCATGATGTCGCGGGCTTTATGCAGGATGATACCGGTACCCATCTGGCCGCGCCGGCAAAATATCCCTACCTGCGCTGCACGCGCGTGCTGCAGCCGCGGATGGTATTGACGATTGAACCGGGCATCTACTTTATCGAATCGCTGCTGGCGCCGTGGCGCGAAGGGCAGTTCAGCAAACACTTCAACTGGCAGAAAATTGAAGCGCTGAAACCGTTTGGCGGTATTCGTATTGAAGACAACGTCGTGATCCACGAAAACAGTATTGAAAACATGACGCGCGATCTGAAACTGGCGTAATGGAAAGCTGGTTGATACCGGCCGCGCCGGTCACCTTTGTGGAAGAGATCAAAAAGAGCCGCTTTATCACGCTGTTGGCGCATACCGACGGCGTAGCGGCGGCAAAAGCGTTTGTCGAGTCAGTTAGGGCTGATCATCCGGATGCCCGTCACCACTGCGTGGCGTGGGTCGCCGGGCCGCCAAATGACTCGCAGCAACTGGGATTTTCCGATGATGGCGAACCGGCGGGGACGGCGGGTAAGCCGATGCTGGCGCAGCTTATGGGCAGCGGCGTCGGCGAGATAACCGCTGTCGTCGTGCGCTACTACGGTGGTATTCTGCTCGGCACCGGCGGTCTGGTCAAAGCGTACGGCGGCGGCGTGCATCAGGCGCTTGCGCAGCTCGCAACACAGCGCAAGACGCCGCTGACCGCATATACTTTGCAGTGTGAATACGGGCAGTTGGCCGGGATTGAAACGCTGTTGGCTCAATTCTCAGGGAAAATTGTCGAGAGCGAATATCAAGCGTCTGTTCAGCTGCGCGTGGCGCTTCCTCAGGCTGAAGTGGCGCTATTTTCAGCAAAACTGGCTGATTTTAGTCGCGGTTCGTTGCAATTACTGAAGATTGACGAATAATCCCCACCTGATTTTTTTGCATATCAAAGGAAGCGCCAGAGATGCATTTTCGCGCGATAACCCGAATCGTTGGACTGCTGGTCATTTTGTTTTCGGGGACAATGATCCTCCCGGGATTAATAGCCCTGATATATCGCGATGGCGCGGGGCGGGCGTTTACACAGACCTTTTTTGTCGCCCTGGCGATCGGCTCGCTGCTGTGGTGGCCTAACCGTCGTGAGAAGGGCGAACTGAAATCCCGCGAAGGATTTCTTATCGTCGTGCTGTTCTGGACGGTGCTCGGAAGCGTCGGTTCGCTGCCCTTTATCTTCTCTGAGCAGCCTAACCTGAGCATCACGGATGCCTTCTTTGAATCTTTCTCGGGTTTGACAACGACCGGGGCAACCACGCTGGTAGGGCTTGACTCATTACCTCACGCCATTCTTTTCTATCGCCAGATGCTGCAATGGTTTGGCGGGATGGGGATCATCGTGCTGGCGGTAGCGATACTGCCGATACTGGGCGTCGGGGGGATGCAGCTGTATCGGGCGGAAATGCCCGGGCCGCTGAAAGATAATAAAATGCGGCCGCGAATCGCTGAAACGGCGAAAACGCTGTGGCTTATTTATGTCTTACTGACGGTGGCCTGCGCGCTGGCGCTGTGGTTTGCCGGTATGCCGGCGTTCGACGCCATCGGGCATAGCTTCTCGACGATTGCGATTGGCGGATTCTCCACCCATGACGCCAGCGTGGGCTACTTTAATAGCCCAACGATTAACTCCATTATTGCGATTTTCTTGCTGATATCGGGCTGTAACTACGGCCTGCACTTTTCATTACTCAGCGGGCGCAGCCTGAAAGTGTACTGGCGCGATCCCGAATTCCGCATGTTTATCGGCGTGCAGCTCACGCTGGTGGTGGTATGTACTCTGGTGCTGTGGCTGCATGATGTATACAGTTCTGCACTCATGACGGTGAACCAGGCGTTCTTCCAGGTTGTTTCGATGGCGACAACGGCAGGATTCACTACCGACAGTATCGCGCGCTGGCCGCTATTCTTACCGGTCCTTCTGCTCTGCTCGGCTTTTATCGGCGGCTGCGCCGGGTCGACGGGCGGTGGTTTGAAGGTTATCCGTATTCTTCTGCTTTTCAAGCAGGGTAACCGTGAGCTTAAACGGCTGGTACACCCTAATGCGGTATACAGTATTAAACTGGGGAACCGTGCGTTGCCGGAACGTATCCTTGAAGCCGTTTGGGGATTTTTCTCCGCCTATGCGCTGGTGTTTATCATTAGTATGCTGGCGATTATCGCCACCGGCGTGGATGATTTCTCGGCCTTTGCTTCGGTCGTCGCGACGCTGAATAACCTTGGCCCGGGACTGGGCGTGGTGGCGGATAACTTTGCGACGATGAACCCTGTCGCAAAATGGATCTTGATTGCTAATATGCTGTTTGGTCGTCTGGAAGTGTTCACCTTGCTGGTGCTATTTACTCCGACTTTCTGGCGCGAATAACAGGAGTGCCTGTGAAAACTTTGATTCTATTTTCTACCCGCGACGGACAGACGCGTGAAATCGCCTCCTATCTGGCATCTGAATTAAAAGAGCAGGGGATTGATGCGGATACGATTGACCTCAACCGTACTAATGAGGTGGAGTGGCCTTTATACGATCGCGTCGTGATTGGCGCATCAATCCGCTATGGTCACTTTCATCCCGCGCTGGAGCGGTTTGTCAAAACGCATCTTCAGTCGCTGCAGGCGCTGCCGGGAGCATTTTTCTCGGTTAACCTCGTCGCGCGTAAGCCAGAAAAACGAACGCCGCAGACCAACAGCTACACGCGAAAGTTTCTGCTCAACTCGCCCTGGCAGCCGCAGCACTGCGCGGTATTTGCCGGAGCGCTTCGCTATCCACGCTATCGTTGGTACGATCGGTTTATGATTCGCCTTATTATGAAGATGACCGGCGGCGAAACGGATGTTAGTAAAGAAGTGGTGTATACCGACTGGCAGCAGGTGGGCAGATTTGCGCGGGAAATTGCGCAAATGACCAGCAAATAGCGCGTTAAATCACCCTGGTGATGGAAAGTTGAGCGAACGAAAAGTTTTTTGAAATTTCCCCTTGTCACTTCGGAATTACTCCCTATAATGCGCTCCCACTGACACGGAACAACGGCACGCAAGCCGCCGGGTCAGCGGGATTCAGCGATGAATACCGGCAGAGAAAAGCAAA
>NZ_PDEL01000023.1:0-85844 GCF_002556465.1 Klebsiella sp. MBT K-1
CTGATGCTGCACTCCTTCTCGGCGGTCGCGCTGATCGTGGTGATCATGGTGCATATTTACGCCGCGCTGTGGGTGAAGGGCACCATTACCGCGATGGTGGAAGGCTGGGTGACGAAGACCTGGGCGAAGAAGCATCACCCGCGCTGGTACCGTGAAGTGAAAGCGAAACGGACGAAGGATTGATAAAACAAATACGATAAGTTTGCTGCCATGCAGCGGATATTATCGTAGCGAGCGCGCGTAATGGCAGGTAAACCGCAGGGTGAACAAGCGATTACGCGCTATTTTTATCGGTAATTATTAAAGGTAATCAACATAAAACCGCTGATAATAACGCTGTTTTATGAATGTTTTGGTTATCCATATCAAAGAATCGCCGGACGACTCTGGTTATGTTGGCCGTTGCGCCCGGAGAAACGCCCGGGTTAATTCATCACTCGTTGTGGAAGGGGGCCTGACAGGATGACGACGAAATCGCTAACGCTTTCTTTGGATGAACAACAGTCAATTCCTTTGAGTACGGTCTCGGGGACCCTGGGCTACCTCGGCATGGATATTCGTCCGCTGGCTTCCGCGGGGATATGCAGTTTCGACCCCGGCTTTGCTAACACCGCAGGCTGTAAGTCGGCCATCTCGTGGATCGATACCGAAAAGAGCATTCTGCTGCACCGCGGCTATCCGGTCGATCAGCTGGCGCGCCAGTGCGACTTCCTGGAAGTGGCGTGGATTCTGCTGCGCGGAGATGCGCCTGAGGAAGCCAGCTATCAGGACTTCAAAAACACGATTACCCGCCATAGCCTGGTGCATGAGCAGATTGCCCGCATGTGCAGCAGCTTTCGTCGCGACTCGCATCCGATGGCCTTAATGTGCGCCCTGGTAGGCACCCTGGCGGCGTTCTATCACGATGTGCTGGACGTTGAAAATCCTGAGCACCGCGCGCTGGCCGCCACCCGCCTGCTGTCGAAAATGCCAACGCTCGCGGCGATGAGCTATAAGTTTTCAATTGAGCAACCGGCGCAGTATCCGCGCAACGATCTTTCCTATGCGGGGAATTTCCTGCATATGCTGTTTGCTATTCCGGCGGAACAGTATCAGCTGAATCCGGTGATTGAGCAGGCGATGAACCAGATCCTGGTGCTGCACGCCGACCATGGCCAGTGCGCATCGACGACCACCGTCCGGGCGGCGGGCTCCTCCGGGGCGAATCTCTTTGCCTGCGTCGCCGCCGGGCTCGCGTCTCTGTGGGGACCGGCCCACGGTGGGGCGAACGAAGCCAGTATGCGGATGCTGGAGGAGATCAACACCGTCGATCAAATTCCGGCGTTCCTGAGCAAAGCGAAACGCGACCCGCAGACGTTCCGTCGTCTGGGATTCGGTAACTCTCGCTACCGTCATCTTGACCCGCGCGCCGCTATTTTGCGCGAGACCTGTCATCGGGTACTGGAAGAGCTGGGGATGTCCGACATGCCGTTGCAGGTGGCGATGGCCCTCGAAGAGGTGGCGCTGACCGACCCGTACTTTGTTGAAAATGGCCTGTCGCCGAGCGTGGATTTCTATACTGCGGTGATCCTCAAGGCGATGGGGCTGCCTTCATCGATGTTTGTGGTGATTACCGCCGTGGGCAGAACGCTTGGCTGGGTGGCGCACTGGAACGAAATGCACGAAGCGCCGCTGACGATTTATCGTCCGCGGCAGATTTATACCGGCGAACAGCGGCGGGATTATGTTTCACGGCGTGAAGGGAAATAACAGAGCGCGGTTTTGATATTGTGTTCGTATTGTTGCCGGGCAGCGGCTGTCGCCTTGCCCGGCCTACCAAACCCTGGTCGGTAGCCCGGATAAGGCGTCAGCCGCAATCCGGGATCGTACCGTTTGATTAACGAAACACCACCTGCGCCCAGCGGGCCAGCCCGGCGGTGACCGAGCCAAAATCATCGCCGCCGGCCACCGGAATGCCCGGCAGGTGTGCCGCCAGCGCTTTTTTGATCAACGGCGAGCGAGCGCTGCCGCCGGTCAGGTAAATCACGTCCGGCTTGTCATTGCTGTTATCCAGCGCCAGCTGAACCTGCTCCATGATGCGGGCCAGCGGCTGATCCAGCGCCGCTTCCAGACCCTGCTGGCTGATGGCTGTCGCCAGCTCGTCGCTGATAAACGGCAGCCCGGCGGTGACGCTCGGCTGCGCGGACAGGGCGATTTTGCTCTCTTCCGCGCTACGCACCAGACGATAGCTCAGACGCTGACGCCAGACCTTCAGCAGCAGCGCGACTTTTTCGCTATCGCGGGCGCTGCGCAGCAAATCGTTAAGCAGGCGACCGTTGGCGGCGCTGTAAAAATCGGTTTGCGCCGGGACGTCGTTAATCGCCACCGCATTCCACCACGGCAGAATCGGCAGCGCGATGCCTTTTTCGGTATCGCCGCCCATACCCAGCAGCGGCATCAGGCATTTAAAGGCCAGGGCGATATCAAGGTCGTTACCGCCGACCCGGCAGCCGCTGTGGCCAAGCAGGCTTTGCTGGCGATCGGCTTTTTCCCGCCACTGCGGCCCCATCAATAGCAGTGAACAGTCGGTGGTACCGCCGCCGATATCGACGACCAGCACGCGTTTTTCCTCGCTCAGCGTCGCTTCGAAATCCAGACCGGCGGCGACCGGTTCAAACTGAAACACCACGTCGCGGAAGCCCGCGCGCTTTGCCGCACGTTCGAGAATGCCCTGCGCCTGGGCGTTGGCGTCATCGCCGCCCAGTCCCTGGAAGTTAATCGGCCGGCCGATAACCGCCTGGTCGATGGTTTCCGGCAGCTGCGTTTGCGCCTGGCGTTTGATATGCAGCATCATGGCGCACACTAAGTCTTCAAACAGCGCCACCTGCTGCGGCTTGAGCCCGCTGGCGCCGAGAAAGGATTTCGGCGACTTCACGAAGTAGACTTCTTCTGGATCTTCAACGTATTGATGCAGCGAAGCGAGACCAAACTGCACGCTGTTGCCGAGTACGTCGATATCTTCCTCGCGGTTGAAGCTAATGGCGCGACGCAGCAGCGCCTGGTTTTCATCCCCGTTGGGCGGGACATCGTGATGGCGGTAGAGCCACTCGCTGACCGCTTCGCGGGTCGGCGCGCAAAGCATGGATGGTAGCAGTGAACTGCCGTTTTCCAGCGTCAACAGCTGCGGCGTATTCTCGCGCATTACCGCCACCGAACAGTTAGCGGTACCGTAGTCAAAACCAATAAACATAGCCTGCAAAATCCCCATGCCGGTGAAGAAGGGGGGCGACTTTAGCGGATTGACGGCACTGCGACAACTGGAATTTAAAAGCAAGGCGCCCGCGGCGCAGAGCCGCTATGATTGAAGCGCTAAAAAAGGAGAAATGATGACGCTGCTACCCTGGCATCCCCCCTACGACTGGCAATGGATGTTTCATTTTCTTGAGGCGCGTACCGTGCAGGGGATTGAAACTTTTGTCGACAACAGCTACTGCCGCAGCTTTGCCCTCAATGGCCACGCCGGGCTGATCGCGGTGACGCCGGATGACGCCGCGCAGGGCATGCGGGTGACGCTTTCCGCCGGGCTACAGCCGGTCGCGGAAGAGTGCCTGGCGCGGGTTGCGCGCTTATTTGATTTGTCCTGCGACCCGCAGCGGATCGCCCTGACGCTGGGAAACCTCGCGCTGCCAAGGCCGGGGCTGCGCCTGCCGGGATCCCTGGATGCGTTTGAACAAGCGGTACGCGCGGTGCTCGGCCAACTGGTGAGCGTGGCCATGGCGGCAAAGCTGACCGGGAAAGTGGTGGCTGCCTTCGGGGAACCGTTGACCGATGCGCCGGGCTTTTATCTGTTCCCGAGCGCGCAGCGGCTGGCGCAGGCCGATCCGCTGGCGCTGAAGGCGCTGGGCATGCCCCTGCGGCGGGCGGAGGCGCTGATTCACCTGGCGCGGGCGGCCATCAGCGGCGAACTTCCCCTCCGGGCGCCGGATAATATCGACGCTGGAATAAAGCAGCTGCAGACGCTGCCCGGCATTGGCCGCTGGACGGCGAACTATTTCGCGCTGCGCGGCTGGCAGGCGCCGGATATCTTTCTGGCGGATGATTATCTGATTAAACAGCGTTTTCCCGGCATGACGCCGAGCCGGATTGCGCGCTACGCCAGCCGCTGGCACCCCTGGCGCTCGTACGCTTTATTGCATATCTGGTATACGCAAGGCTGGTCGCCGGAGGAGGAATAGACCCGAGAGGCGCTTAGCACTGGTATCGACGCGCTGAAATCCCTATAATTGCGGCGTTTGGCGGTCAACCGCCACCCTTCCTACATTCCCAGGTTAATCAGGTCGCAAAAATTTATGACTGATACGTCTCATCAGTGCGTCATTATAGGCATCGCCGGCGCATCGGCTTCGGGCAAAAGCCTTATCGCCAGTACGCTATATCGTGAATTACGTGAACAGGTCGGCGATGAACATATCGGCGTTATTCCGGAAGACAGCTATTACAAGGATCAAGGTCATCTGTCGATGGAAGAGCGTGTAAAAACCAACTATGACCATCCAAGCTCCATGGATCATAGTCTGCTGTTTCAGCATCTGCAGATGCTGAGAAGCGGCCAGCCGATAGAGTTGCCGGTATACAGCTACGTTGAACATACCCGTATGCCGGAAACTATCCATATCGAACCGAAGAAAGTCATCATTCTTGAAGGGATTCTGCTGCTGACCGACGCTCGCCTGCGCAACGAACTCAGCTTCTCCATTTTTGTCGACACCCCGCTGGACATTTGCCTGATGCGCCGCATCAAGCGAGACGTCAACGAGCGCGGACGTTCGATGGATTCAGTGATGGCGCAGTACCAGAAAACGGTGCGCCCGATGTTCCTGCAGTTTATCGACCCTTCCAAGCAGTATGCCGATATTATTGTGCCTCGCGGCGGTAAGAACCGTATCGCCATCGATATTCTGAAGGCCAAAATCAGTCAGTTCTTTGAATAACACGAACGAATTGTGTAACGTGCAAAGAGAAGCCAATTTGCCCTTATCCCCGGAAGGCGTAGGGGCGCAATGCCTTAAAGGAGAACGTTCATGCGTCTGTGCGACCGAGATATAGAAGCCTGGTTGGATGAGGGGCGACTGGCCATTAATCCGCGCCCGCCCGTTGAGCGCATTAATGGCGCGACGGTCGATGTTCGGCTGGGGAATAAGTTTCGGACTTTCCGCGGGCACACGGCGGGCTTTATTGACCTGAGCGGGCCGAAGGCGGAAGTCAGCGCGGCGCTGGATCGGGTGATGAGCGAAGAGATTGTTCTGCCGGATGGTGAGGCGTTCTTCCTGCATCCGGGCGAGCTGGCGCTGGCGGTGACCTTTGAATCGGTTACCCTGCCGCCGGATCTCGTCGGCTGGCTGGATGGCCGTTCTTCGCTAGCGCGTCTGGGCTTGATGGTGCACGTTACCGCGCACCGCATCGATCCGGGCTGGTCCGGCTGTATCGTTCTGGAATTCTATAATTCGGGTAAGCTGCCGCTGGCGCTGCGTCCAGGGATGCTGATCGGCGCGTTAAGTTTTGAACCCTTATCCGGCCCGGCGGTGCGTCCTTATAACCGCCGCGAAGATGCGAAATATCGCGACCAGCAGGGCGCGGTAGCGAGTCGAATCGACAAGGATTGATAATTTTAGCGGTTTGCTGAGGATGCCATGAGACGAATTCTGACCACGCTGATGATCTTACTGGCGGTAGTTGTCGCCGGTCTTACCGCGCTGGTATTGCTGGTCAACCCCAACGATTTTCGCGCCTATATGGTTAAAGAGGTGGCGGATCGTAGCGGCTATCAGCTTGAACTCAATGGGCCGTTGCGCTGGCACGTCTGGCCGCAGCTCAGCATTCTCTCAGGCCGCATGACCCTGACCGCGCCCGGCGCGGCAGAACCGGTCATTCGCGCGGATAATATGCGCCTTGACGTCGGGCTGCTGCCGCTGATCTCGCATCAGCTGCAGGTTAAGCAGGTGATGTTGAAGGGGGCGGTGATCCAGCTGACTCCCAAAACCGAAGCCGTGCGCAGCAAAGGAGCGCCGGTCGTTCCGCACGACAACACGCTGCCTCAGGTTCCGGAGGATCGCGGCTGGTCGTATGATGTCCAGAAGCTGCAGATTGCCGATAGCGTGCTGTTTTTTCAGCATGAAGATGGCGAGCAGGTGACGGTGCGCGATATCCGCCTGCAGATGGAGCAGGATAGCAGCCATCGCGCAACGGTCGATTTCTCTGGCCGGGTGAACCGCGATCAGCGCGATCTGGCGCTTTCCTTCTCCGCCCAGGTGCAGGGCGGTGATTATCCTCATTCTCTGAAGGCGGACATTTCACAACTGAACTGGCAGCTTCGCGGCGCGGAGCTTCCCCCTGAAGGGATTAGCGGCCAGGCCAGCATGCAGGCCAGCTGGTTCGAGGATGCGAAAAAGCTCAGCTTCGATAAGCTGAACTTAACGGCTAACGGCAGTACCGTTGCCGGCAACGGCAGCGTGGTGCTGGGCCAACAGCCTGACTGGACGCTGAATCTTCAGGCGGGCACGCTCAACCTCGATAGCCTGCTGTCTCATCCCTCAGCATCTGACAATAATGGCGTTAACCAGCAGGGGCAAAGCCAGGCCAGGCAGCTACGCCCGGTTATTGCGGATAACGGTATTCAGCAGGATTACAACTCGCTGCGCGGTTTTAACGCCCGGCTGAGCATCACGGCCGAGCAGCTGCAGTGGCGAGGCATGCATTTTACCCAAGTGAAAAGCGATATCAGCAACCAGCAGGGGCTGCTGACGATTCATCAGATGCAGGGGAACCTGGACGGCGGGCGACTCTCGCTCCCCGGCTCGCTGGACGCGCGAGGTGAAACGCCGCGAGCCTCCTTCGAGCCGCAGCTCGACAACGTTGAGATCGGCTCGATTCTGAAAGCGTTCAATTATTCGATAAACCTGACCGGCAAGCTCTCGCTGACCGGCGAGTTCTCCGGCGGCAAGATTGATGCCGACGAGTTCCGCCGCAGCTGGCAGGGGCAGGCGCAAATTCAGATGACGGATACGCGCACTGAAGGGCTTAATTTCCAGCAGCTAGTCCAGCAGGCCGTCGAGCGCAGCACCAACGTTCAGGCGCAGGAAAACTACGATAATGCGACCAGGCTGGACTCCGTCAGCACCGAGTTTGCGCTGGATAATGGACAGGTGACCTTAAAGGGTATGCAGGGGCAATCTGAACTGATGGCGTTAACCGGGCAGGGTGAACTCAATCTGCTGAAAGAAGACTGCGATATGCGCTTCAACGTCCGGGTACTGGGCGGCTGGAAGGGCGAGAGCAAACTCATCGATAGGCTCAAGCAGACGGCGATCCCATTGCGAATTTATGGCAACTGGCAGACGCTGAGCTACAGTCTGCAGGTGGACCAGATACTCCGCAAGCAGCTGCAGGATGAAGCGAAAAAACGGCTTAGTGAATGGGCCGAACGCAATAAAAACACTCAGGATGGCAAGGATGTGAAGAAGCTGCTGGATAAGCTGTGAGTCTGGCGGTTGTTGTCGGCGGATGATAATCCATGGCCAGCGTCTTTGCTGACAAAGTGCGACATGTGGCATTGCCCGGCGGCGCTTTGCTTGCGCGGGCCTACGGGGAAGGCGTTATGTGTTGCGGGCGTGGATTTGTAGGCCGGGTAAGGCGTCAGCCGCCGCCCGGCAGTAATGTCAACGGCTCCTCAAAAACCGGTTTGCCATTGTTCGTGCGGCTTTAGAATATTCATTGAAAAGAGCATTACACTTCATAGTCCAGTTCATCTTCATTATGCGCTGGCGGCACTATTTGTACTTTTTGCACCCGATGGCTCTCCACCTGCAGCGTGCGCAGAACGTAGCCGTCAAGGTTCACTTCTTCACCTTCCTGCGGCACATGCTGCAGGTACTCCATCAGCAGACCGGCGACCGTATGGTATTCACGTTTCTCATCCAGCGGCAGGGGGACATACTGGACCAGGTCTTCCAGCGGCATATGCCCGTTGACCGTCCAGCTACCGTCGCCGTTTTTGTGAATATCGTGGCGAGCGTCAATCTCTTCTACTTCATTAGGCAAATTACCGGCGATAGTTTCCATAACGTCGCTGAGCGTGACAATGCCCTCGACGGAGCCAAACTCATCAACCACAAAGGCAAAGTGGGTTCTGGCTTTGCGGAACTGCTCCAGCGCCGGAAGCAGCGGTAGCGTCTCCGGGAACACCAGCGGCTGACGAATCAGGGCCTGCAGGTTGAGCGGTTCATGTCGTAACGATTGCTGCAGCAGATCGATCACGTGCACGACGCCAAGCATATCTTCGTCATCATCGCCGCCGGTAACCACCAGGCGGGTATGCTGATTCTTGTCGAGTAAGGCGCGGATCTCCTCTTCCGGAGCGCTGAGATCAATATGTTCAATATCATGACGCGAGGTCATGATACTGCTGACGGTGCGCTGATTGAGATTCAGTACCCGCTCAATCATCCGCCGCTCCTGTGGATTAAACAGCGGGTTATCGTCGCGATCGGCAACCAGCGAAGCGGTATCGCTATCCAGCTCGTTATTCTCCTTGTGGCCGCTCAACAGATTCATTACCGCTTCAGTGGTTCGCTGGCGTAACGTCAGGTTGGCCGAGAGAAAGCGATGACGGTTAAAGATCGCCAGCTGATTGAAGGATTCAATCATGACCGAGAAGCCGATGGCGGCGTACAGGTATCCTTTGGGAATAGGGAAGCCAAAGCCTTCGGCAATCAGGCTAAAACCGATCATTAACAGGAAGCTCAGGCAGAGAATAACGATTGTCGGATGACTGTTAACAAAGCGGGTCAGGGCCTTGCTGGCCATCAGCATCAGGCTAATGGCAATAATCACCGCAGCCATCATTACCGCCAGGTGGTCAACCATGCCGACCGCGGTTATCACCGAATCGAGAGAGAAGATGGCATCAAGCACCACGATTTGCGCAACCACTCCCCAGAACCTGGCGCCTTTGCGCTGGGTCGGGTTATCGCTATCTTTACCTTCCAGCCGTTCGTTGAGCTCAACGGTGGCTTTAAAGAGAAGGAACAACCCGCCAAACAGCATAATGAGATCGCGAGCGCTAAAGCTCAGATCGTGCCACGTAATCAGCGGCCTGGTGAGAGTAACCAGCCATGAGATCGACGCCAGTAGCAGCAGGCGCATCACCATTGCGAGCAGCAGACCGGTCACGCGCGCCCTGTCGCGCTGCGCGGGAGGGAGTTTTTCCGCGAGAATGGCGATAAAGACCAGATTATCAATACCGAGTACCAGCTCAATAACGACAAGCGTGATGAGCCCGGCCCAGATCGAGGGGTCGGCAATCCATTCCATATTCAGTTAAAACCTTTACAACCTAAGAGTGCCATGTACCGATCATGGATAAGCCATAGATAAAATGCAATATTTTCTGCTGTTAATTACCTCGGTCGCCAAACGGGGCTTCGTAATACCTGTAAATAAAATAGCCACTTGCGCAGGATATAACCATATTCAACCACAAGCATATCGGCTGGTTATTATTTGTCATCGTGCGAATTTTCATCGATATAGGCTGAAATGGCCCGCCTGATTTTATGCCGGATTCCGCGCAGGCGCTGAATGGCTATACCAGGGCGGTCTCCGGCAAACGGTAAAGTCTATCAATAGATTTGATGTATATAACAACAATTTCCTGGAATTTAGATATTTATACTACTTAATGTCGTGGCTTGTCGGAGATCAATTTTTCCCGGAGGATGTGATGCGCGTTATCGGGGGACGCAGAGCGGCAAAAACAGCAGTGGGAATAATTTGTTGCCAGTAAAAGGCACCAGGGGTTAGCGGGGAAGACGTCGCTGCTGCTGAAACCCGTTGTGACGAGTAATTTGCTGCCGTTCAGACGGTTTTGTGCGTTAAATAATTTTATTAACACTATAATCGATTATATGGTCTGGATTTTTATTTTTTTGCAGTCACTTGTTCTGTATCAACTCATTGTGAAAGATAACAAGGTATTAAAAGAGGAATGATGGAGGAACGATGAACGTCATTACTCAATCTTATGAATTGAATGGAACGGTTTTTTTTGCCTAACATATTGTAAATATTAGATATTTACTTCGAAATATTGCGTATAAGAATTTTCTTAAATCTGTCTATTGGTATGTAGACTTTACGTGTATTCTTAAATTATACGTGTAATTTCAGAATTTGACGGACAGTATGGCAGGGATCAACCGTGTATCATCACTGATAAATGCCAGTGATAGATACAAACTGACAGGATCAAAAGGTTTATAACCATACGGGTGGATATGAAAATGGTGAGTTTGAAAGCAGTTATACCGGTAGCAGGATTAGGGATGCATATGTTGCCCGCCACTAAGGCCATTCCGAAAGAGATGTTGCCGATCGTCGACAAGCCTATGGTGCAGTATATTGTTGATGAAATTGTAGCTGCGGGAATCAAGGAAATCGTGCTGGTAACGCATTCATCCAAGAATGCGGTAGAAAACCATTTCGACACCTCCTATGAACTGGAAGCATTGCTCGAACAACGCGTAAAACGTCAGCTTCTGGCGGAGGTGCAGGCTATCTGTCCTCCTGGCGTAACCATTATGAACGTACGTCAGGGCCAGCAGTTGGGGTTAGGCCACTCCATTCTTTGCGCGCGCCCGCTGATTGGCGATAACCCCTTTGTGGTTGTGCTCCCGGATATCATTCTGGACGACGCCAGCGCCGATCCTCTGCGCTATAACCTTGCCGCGATGGTAGCGCGTTTCAATGAAACGGGCCGTAGCCAGGTTCTGGCCAAACGAATGGAAGGCGACCTCTCCGAGTACTCTGTTATTCAGACTAAAGATCCTCTGGAATCGGCAGGGCAGGTGGCCCGAATCGTTGAATTCATCGAAAAACCTGATGAACCGCAAACCCTGGATTCTGACCTGATGGCGGTGGGGCGTTATGTGCTCTCTGCCGATGTATGGTCCGAACTGGAGCGTACCGAGCCGGGCGCCTGGGGACGCATCCAGTTAACCGATGCCATCGCCGAGCTGGCGAAAAAGCAGTCGGTCGATGCGATGTTAATGACTGGCGATAGCTATGACTGCGGTAAAAAAATGGGCTACATGCAGGCTTTTGTAAGCTACGGTCTGCGTAACCATAAAGAAGGGGCAAAATTCCGCGAGAGCATTAAGAAGCTGCTGGCATAGTTTAAGCGCATAGTTTTTTAGCGGATGAGAGTGAGCGGTCCGAGTTTTCTGATGAAGAACAGACAATTCGTGGCCGTTCACACCGTTAAGTACAGCAGGTATCGCTGATTAGTATCCATTTTAATACAATGAGTTAGCGGTTTTCTTGTTATATTGTAGCGTTTGCGAACATGAGGCAATGTTCGGAGACTTCTGGTAGTAGAAGAACACGTATCATGCTGAAATGGTCGGACTAGCTAAATTTACTCTTTGCTGATAATTACTTACTAAGACTTTTCTTAAGTAAGTGGCCCTTAGTCAAGGCGTGAGACGAAAATAAAACTTGACTGAGATCATGTTTGCGCATTAAACAACGGTAACGCATGCATAATAATGTGAAGTTACTGATTGTGTATGCCCACACCAATGTCGCGGAAAAGACGTTACGGACTGGAGAGATCGTCAAAGGATGAAAAAGAAATGAACTGGCAGGTTGTCACTTTTTTTGGCGATAGCACCGTACTGTTACCCAGTGCGGCCGTACTGTTTATCGTTCTTTTTCTGCGAAAAGACTCAAAGCAGCTGGCCTGGCACTGGGCTCTGCTGTTCGGTATAACTGGCGCAATTGTCTGCGCATCAAAACTGGCATTTATGGGCTGGGGTATCGGGATTCGCGAGCTGGACTTCACCGGCTTTAGCGGGCACACCGCACTCTCTTCCGCTTTCTGGCCAATCCTCTTATGGCTGCTGTGCGCGCGTGCCACACCAGCTCTTCGTTTTACAGCCGTCGTATTCGGATATGCACTAGCCGGGCTGGTAGGCTATTCCCGTTTGATGGTTCATGCACATTCAACTTCGGAAGTTATTGCCGGCTTGCTGCTGGGCGCCGCAGGGAGCGCAGCCTTTCTGCTGCTGCAGTCGCGCGTTCGCGATACTCATACAGCGCAGCTATCGTTTGGCGGCCTGGCGAGCATGGTCATTATCCCGGCGCTTCTGCTGAATACCGGGGCGAAGGCGCCAACCCAATCGCTGTTGGGCGAGATCGCGGTGAAAATTGGTCCACTGGAGAAACCTTTTACCCGTGCCGACCTGCATAAGGAATTTTACTGACTCAGGGGTGCGTGGGCGAGTTGAAGGATTCAGAGTGATTCATGTGCTGTTCACATTGTATGCAAGATGAAATTTAAGGTGAAATGGTCTGCCGCTGCGATATTTCATATCCATGAAATAAATCTGTGATGGGCAATTCTGCACAATAATTAGCATAACGATAACCAGCCAGGATGTTTCCTAAATAAGTTTTCTGGCTATATATCGAATTTATTAATGATAACAGCATGCTGGCATAATTCTTTTCACTATTAATTTTTGTAGTTGACTAACTATAATTAATTTGAAACTAAGTCAACACACTTTTTGTGGTGAAAAAGCAACAAAATCATAGGGTTGAAATTATTTGGCTGTACGGTACTGTTGGCGTTTGTATGCGATGGA
This sequence comes from Klebsiella sp. MBT K-1, assembly GCF_002556465.1. Taxonomy (NCBI): domain Bacteria; kingdom Pseudomonadati; phylum Pseudomonadota; class Gammaproteobacteria; order Enterobacterales; family Enterobacteriaceae; genus Klebsiella; species Klebsiella sp. MBT K-1. The sequence goes on from NZ_PDEL01000023.1 coordinate 12,681, forward strand.
CGGAAAACAATAACCTTATCGACGAGCAGTTCATAGCGCTGCCAGCGTATCTGATAATTTAAGATTACGCTCCCAATTGAGGGCAGAATCTCGTAGACTTATGGCCGCGAAATTGTTTGTTTTGATGGATTAATCGCCGATTTATCGAAATCTGCGATTGAATTTAAAGGGAAAGAAGTGCAGTGCATTGGTAGCTGTTAAGCCAAGGGCGGTAGCGTACCTGCGGACGGACGTTTTCTCTATATCACATCTCATTTCATGCGACCGAAATTCCTAAAGTGGACTTCATACAGGTGATTATCTTCACAACCTGTATATACTTGCGTGTTGGCGCCAGCTCAGAGCGTTCAGTTTGGGGGCGGGCAGGAGAAACTGCGGGTGTAAAGCGTAAGGAATGGCCTTCAATAACAATTTCGCATACATTGTGTACTGCAGATAGCCTGTGAATCAAAAGCGGGCATTGACCTGAGAATCCGATAACATGCTTTCGTTTTCTTTGCTCAAACCTGTAGACCAAAAATAGCAAAGGTTGGCGTCAGAGGGCGCTGCATCTATCTGTGTTCCCCTTGTCGCGCCAGCTTGCGGAAACGGGGCTTTAAATGGATCTTGTACAATGATAAAAATTGCGCGAATCGCACTCGCATTAGGGCTGCTTACTTCTGCCAGCTCACTTGCCTATGCCTCCGGGTTAGTGATGAATGACAACGAACTGCGCAACGATCTGGCGTGGCTTTCCGATCGCGGCGTTATTCATCTCAGCCTGTCGACCTGGCCTCTGAGCCAGGAAGAGATTAATCGGGCACTTAAGAAAGCAAAACCCTCTTACTCTTCTGAACAGGTTGTTCTCGCTCGAATCAACCAACGCCTCGATTCCTTAAAAGCTGATTTCCGGGTGAGTGGCTATACCTCAACGGATAAACCCGGAACGCCGCAGGGATTTGGCCAGAATCAGCCTGCGGATAGTTCTTTATCATTGGCCTTTAATAACAGCGGCGAATGGTGGGATGTGCATCTACAGGGCAACGTTGAAGGTGACGAACGCATCAGCAACGGTTCCCGTTTTAATGCTAATGGCGCCTACGGCGCGGTCAAGTTCTGGAACCAGTGGCTCTCGTTCGGCCAGATGCCGCAGTGGTGGGGACCGGGTTACGAGGGCAGCCTGATCCGCGGTGATGCGATGCGCCCGATGACCGGCGTTTTAATGCAGCGTGCTGAACAGGCCGCACCGGAAACCTGGTGGCTGCGCTGGATTGGCCCTTGGCAGTATCAGATTTCCGCCAGCCAGATGAATCAATATACCGCCGTACCGCATACCAAAATTATCGGCGGTCGTCTGACGTTTTCTCCTTTCCAGTCCCTTGAGCTTGGCGCATCACGCATTATGCAGTGGGGAGGGGAGGGGAGACCGGAGTCGTTTAGTAATTTTTGGGATGGCCTGACGGGTAAAGATAATACCGAAGCAAACGATCCCAATGAACCAGGCAATCAGCTTGCTGGTTTCGACTTTAAGTTGAAACTGGAACCCACGCTTGGCTGGCCGGTTAGTGTCTATGGGCAGATGATTGGTGAAGATGAATCTGGTTTCTTACCTTCAGCGAATATGTTCCTTGGGGGTATCGAAGGACACCACGGTTGGGGTAAAGATGCAGTCAACTGGTATCTTGAAGCTCATGATACCCGGACGAATATGAGCCGAACCAACTATAGCTATACGCACCACATCTACAAAAATGGTTACTATCAACAGGGGTACTCACTCGGGGATGCAATGGGAGGCGATGGCCAACTGTTTGCAGGGAAAGTCGAGCTGGTGACCGAGAATAATCAACGTTGGAGCGCGCGTTTAGCGTATGCGAAGGTTAACCCTGAAAACCAGTCAATTAATAAGGCGTTTCCTCGTTCGGATACCTTGAAAGGTGTGCAATTGGGATGGAGCGGGGATGTGTATAAATCGGTAAGACTGAATACCTCTCTCTGGTACACAGACGCAGACAATAGCGATAGTGATGATGTGGGTGCGAGCGCGGGGATAGAAATCCCATTTAATTTATAGCCTTAACGCAGCCTTGGAAATAGGTTGCTGTTTGGGAATTAGAAACTTTTGGTTTACTGATGATGTGACATTATGAAGAAAAAAATTGTTAGATTTTCGGCATTGGCATTAGCAATAGGTTTTTTATCGGGCTGTACAATCATGCCGGGTCAGGGGTTAAATAGCCTTCGTAAGAATGTGGTTGAGTTGCCGGATAGCGATTACGACCTGGATAAACTGGTGAATGTTTATCCGTTGACCCCGGGCTTAGTTGATCAACTTCGTCCTGAAACCGTCATGGCTCGTCCGAATCCGCAGTTAGACGATCTACTGAAAAGTTATGAGTACCGTATCGGCGTAGGCGATGTACTTATGGTGACGGTTTGGGATCATCCAGAGTTAACTACTCCCGCTGGTCAATATCGTAGTGCTAGTGATACGGGTAACTGGGTGAATTCTGATGGTGCTATATTCTATCCCTACATTGGTAAGGTCCAAGTCGCCGGAAAAACTATATCTCAAGTACGGCAAGAAATATCAAATAAGCTGACAACCTATATTGAAAGTCCGCAAGTTGATGTAAGTGTCGCGTCCTTCCGCTCTCAAAAAGCATATGTCACAGGAGAGGTGAGTAAATCTGGTCAGCAGGCGATTACAAATATACCACTAACGGTAATGGATGCCATAAATGCTGCTGGCGGGTTATCTGCAGATGCCGATTGGCGGAATGTCGTGCTAACTCACAATGGAAAAGACAGTAAGATTTCGCTGTATGCATTAATGCAAAAAGGTGATTTGACACAGAATAGATTACTTTATCCCGGTGACATACTATTCGTTCCGAGGAATGATGATTTAAAAGTGTTTGTTATGGGGGAAGTAGGGAAACAAGCAACGTTGAAGATGGATCGAAGTGGAATGACACTAGCGGAAGCACTAGGCAGTGCGGATGGTATGTCGCAAGGTTCAAGCGATGCAACCGGTGTATTTGTAATAAGGCAGTTGAAAGGTGATGGTCAAGGGAAAATCGCCAATGTCTATCAGCTAAATGCACAAGATGCATCTGCAATGGTTTTAGGAACTGAATTTCATTTACAGCCTTATGATATCGTCTATGTAACAACTGCACCTTTGGTTCGTTGGAATCGAGTTATATCACAATTAGTTCCGACTATTTCAGGGGTGCATGATATGACTGAAACAATTCGATACATCAAGAGATGGCCTAACTAATGTTTGATTCTATTTTAGTTGTTTGCACTGGAAATATATGTCGCTCCCCTATAGGGGAGAGAATATTACGAAAGAAGTTACCCCATAAGAAAATTGATTCAGCGGGAACTGGTGCTTTAGTTGATAAACCAGCCGATAAGAGCGCACAAGCAGTAGCAATGAAGAATGAACTATCATTAGAAGGTCATCTTGGAAGGCAATACACTGCAGCAATGGGAAGGGAATATGATCTCATACTGGTTATGGAAAGAAGCCACATTGAACAAATAGGTAGAATTTCTCCTGAAGTGAGAGGGAAGACAATGTTACTTGGTCATTGGATAGGGCAAAAAGATATACCAGATCCTTATAGACAAGGGAAAGAGGCCTTTGAATTTGTTTATCAGTTGATTGAGCAATCATGCCAGCAATGGGCTGAAAAGCTAAGTAGCTAAATAAACGGGAATTGTACGTATGTCTTCTATTGCAAATAAAAAAACACAAGACTCCGATGAAATCGATCTGGGTCGTATAATAGGTGAGTTGATTGATCATCGAAAACTTATTATCACAATATCTGTATTTTTCACGGCTATAGCAATTATATATGCGCTTTTTGCTACGCCAGTGTACCAAGCTGATTCGTTAATACAAATTGAGCAGAAACAAGGAAATGTACTTCTAAATGATTTAAGTCAAATGCTGCCGGATAGTCAACCACAATCCGCACCTGAAATTATTCTTTTGCAATCAAGAATGATACTAGGTAAAACAGTTGATGATTTAAATTTACAAGCCAAAGTTGAGCAAAATTATTTCCCAATCTTTGGCCAGGGATGGTCCCGGTTGAGTGGCGAAAAACCAGCTAAGATAAATGTTAGCCGGTTATATATAGATTCAATTGATGGGAAAACGCCTAAGCTAAAATTAACTATTGTGGATAACCGACATTTCAAGGTTGAAATGGAGGACAGTGACATAATAATAAACGGTGAAGTTGGTACCTTACTTAACGATAAGGGCATCTCTTTGCTTGTCGATAACATCGATGCAAAAGCAGGTGACAGTTTCACAATTACATACTTGACAAGATTGAATGCAATATCAGATTTGCAGAAAATATTTACCGTCACAGATCAAGGTAAGGGATCTGGCATATTGAACCTAACCTTAACAGGAGAGGACCAGTCTCGGACAACTGATCTCTTACGCAGTATTAGTGCAAATTATCTTAGTCAAAACATAGCTCGGCAGGCTGCTCAGGACGAGAAAAGTTTAGAGTTTCTTAATAAACAATTACCACAAGTAAGAATGGAATTGGATCAAGCAGAGGATAAACTCAACGCCTATAGGCAACAAAAAGATTCCGTTGATTTGACGATGGAAGCAAAGTCAGTACTCGATCAAATTGTCAATGTTGACAATCAACTTAATGCACTGACCTTTAGGGAAGCAGAAATATCTCAACTTTATACAAAAGAGCATCCTACCTATAAAGCTCTGGCAGAGAAAAGAAGTACTCTTCTGCAAGAACGGGCGAAACTAAATAAACGTGTTTCATCGATGCCCGCAACACAACAAGAAGTTCTACGCCTCGGTCGGGATGTAGAGTCTGGTCGTGCAGTATATATGCAATTATTGAACCGACAGCAAGAACTTAGCATAGCAAAATCAAGCGCTATTGGTTATGTAAGAATTATTGATGATGCAGTCACAGATCCTAACCCCATAAAGCCTAAAAAAACATTGATAGTAATTATTGGGTTATTTTTAGGATTGCTGACCTCGGTTGGTATAGTAATATTACGCGTATTCCTGCGAAGGGGTATTGAATCACCTGAGCAATTAGAAGAGATTGGTATAAATGTTTATGCAAGTGTACCAGTTTCTGAATCACTTGCTAAGATGAAAGCAAAAGGAAGAAAATTCCAGCATGAAGATAAATCGTTGCTTGCCCTTGATAATCCAGCTGATTTAGCTATAGAGGCGATACGTGGTCTACGGACAAGCCTACATTTTGCAATGATGGAGGCTCGCAACAATGTATTAATGATTTCTGGTGCTAGCCCAAACGTAGGTAAAACTTTCATTAGTACTAACCTTTCAGCTATAATCGCTCAAGCCGGGAAAAAAATACTGCTTATTGATGCTGATATGCGAAAAGGATATGTGCATAAGTTATTCAACGCAAATAATAACAAAGGCCTTTCTGATGTTTTGTCAGGGAAAATGGAAGTGCAGGATTCTGTACAGCGCATAGCTATTGCTGGTTTTGATTTTATTTCGAGAGGCATTGTGCCTCCTAACCCAGCAGAGCTATTAATGCATAAAAACTTTGCTGAGTTGATTAATTGGGCCAGTGTTAATTATGATTTAGTTATTATTGATACGCCACCTGTTCTTGCTGTTACAGATGCCGCGATTATTGGTCGTTATGTAGGTACAACGCTATTAGTTGCGCGTTTTGAGGAAAATACAGCTAAAGAAATTGATGTTAGTATTAAACGCTTTGAACAAAGCGGTGTTTCGGTTAAAGGATGCATTCTCAATGGTGTAGTCAAAAAAGCCAGCAGTTATTATGGGTATGGATATAACCATTATGGGTATTCATACTCGGATGAAAAAAAATAACTTTTCGACAAAATAAGGGGCAAGACTGCCCCTTAATTAACAGCGAAAACGTTATATAAATAGAGGCAGAATTAATACAGCAAGTGAAGGGTCGCCTGATAAAACAAACATCTATATAAATAAGTTTAATCATGAAAAAAATTATTCATTTTCTTGTTACACTAGTGCTACTATTTGCAACTTTAGATGGTTTAAGGGATACGTTTTTTCCTGATAATCCAATCTCATATATTAAAGAGTTAGCTGCTATTACACTTTTTGTTCTTTTACTTATGTTAATGATCAGGAAAAAAGCCAAGATAAGTAAAGGAATGATAATAGGGTTTAACATTTTCTTATTGTTCTTATTATTCGTGAGTTTTGCTACCACTAAATATGCTGATACAACAATTATAAGAGCTGGTTTGGGGTTCGGCGGTTGGAGTGTATGGATAAAATTACTGGCACTCTATTGCTTGATTAATTCTTTGTATTTTCTAAGCATCCTATACCCCGATATTTACTATAAAATCCCAAAACGCTATGCTAATTTCACAATTATGTATTGCATTGTTACGCTATTCTTTATTTTAACAGGCTTATCTAATAATTTAAACTCCAGGAACTGGGCAGGTAGATTGTCAATTGGTTATCCAACTATGGATAGCTTTGTCTTAATTGCTGCAATTATCTTTACTATATTCTTTATTAAAAACAAAAAACAAAAAACTATATATAATATTATATTTATCATTGTTCTCATAATGCAGAATACAGCAACGGGTTACATAATGTTGGCTGGTTTGGGGGGGCTGATGATGCTCTCTTTAAAAGGGACATATAAAACAATACCAGTTTTTTTAGGAGCCATAGCGATTTATGTTGGCTATCTGGTTTATGATTCACTATGGATGTATATGGGGCGATTTGGCATATTGTTTGTTGATAAAATTAATGGATTTATATTCGGCGCAGATACAAGTTCTATAGATCTAAGACAAACACAAATCACTATTCTATTGAAAGATATGGAAAGCTATTATCTATATGTACTCTTCGGCAAAGGCGGAAATGAGGCTTATTTGGTAGAGAGTACATATTATGCATTTTATGGTTTTTGTGGATTAATAGGTCTTACGCTTTTTGTATTTTCTTTATTATTGTTTATTGGGAAGTTGCCAAAATCTTTCAAAACTAAAACCTATTACTGCCATTCCTTTTATATAGCAACTTTGTTTGTAATATCTAGTGCGGGTTTGATTGGGTTTTACCTATACCCACTGATATTTATTTATTCTTATTTAGTTTCAGTTTATTGTTCAACAGAATTGGAACATATTCAACGGATAAATTTTCTAAATGAAAAAGTTTAATTTTGATTCGAGATGGTGCGGTGAGCATGGTATTGGACGTTTCGCAAATGAAATTCGGAAAGGTAATATTAATTTTATAGATTTACCATTAAAAGGTAATCCTGCAGGTAAATTTGATGTCTTGAAATTAACTTACTTCCTTTTGAAGGATCGTAATTATTTTTACTCACCAGGGTATAATGCGCCATTTTTCTTTTTAAAAAGATGTGTAATTACCATACATGATTTAAATCATATTGATTTATCATACAACTCTTCTTTTTTAAAAAAAATATATTATAAGGTTGTTTTGAAGAGAGCATGTAAACATTGTGCGCTAATTTTTACTGTATCAGACTATTCAAAGAAAAGAATTGTTGAATGGTCAGGCGTCAGACCTGAAAAAATAATAGTTGTAGGTAATGGTGTTTCTGAAGAGTTTTCACAAAACTGTAAACCGCATTCCCCGGGATATAAATACATTTTTATTGTAGGGAACAGAAAAGAACATAAGAATGAAGAAAGAGCTATGTCAGCGTTTATTCATGCTCAAATTGATAAAGATGTAAAACTTGTGTTCAGTGGAGATCCTTCAACTAAACTTATTGATTTGGCCAAAATTCATAATGTTGAATCTAGAGTTATTTTTTCAGGGCGATTGTCTAACAATAAATTAGCTGAATATTATAAAGGTGCTGAATTCTTACTTTTCCCGTCTCTTTATGAAGGTTTTGGTTTACCAGTAATTGAATCTATGGCATGTGGAACACCTGTTATTACTTCTAATAATACATCTCTAGGTGAAGTTGCAGGAGATGCGGCATATCTCATCGATCCCTACGATCAAAGTCAAATTACGAAAGCTATAGAAGAATTGTATTTTAATTATGATCTCCGTGCTTCTCTACGAGAAAAGGGCTTTGAAAGGACGAAGATATACTCGTGGAAAAAGACCATAGCTAAAGCAGAAGCGTCTTTAAACTCACTCCCATAATATTTATGAGTAACGGAGATTGCATGAACGATAAAATGCAAAGTAATAATTCACTGCAAGATATCTATAAGGCAATAGTAAAGGTTGCATTTACTATTGCTTTTACAATTGGTTTCTCTGTCAACTCGTCTTATGCTCGGGAATTTGAAATAGGTATAGGTACTCATATTTCTTATTATCCAGCGGAGAGTAATTATTATATTGAGCTAGTAAAAAAATACGGATTTACTTCTATAAGAGATGAGTTACCATGGACTAATGTAGATAATGGAGATGGCACATACACGATCCCTAAATATAGAAAAAAAAATGATGACCTCTTTAATAATTCACAAAATGCTGGGGATATATCATCAATGCTTGTATTAGATTATGGGCACTTAAAGTATACCGGAGGTGGATATCCTAGAGATGATAAAGATATTAATCACTTTGTACAATATGCATCATGGATTGCGAATAGATATAAAGGGAAAGTAAAATACTATGAGATATGGAATGAATGGCTCTTAGGTACAGGTATTCAACCAAGACTGCAAAAGTATAGGCCTTCAGACGACATTTATTTTAAACTTGTAAAAGAAACTTCTCAAGCTATAAAAAAGATTGATCCAAACGCAATAATAGTTACAGGCTCGTTCAATCCCAATAATGAAAAAGATAAGAAATGGATTGATGGTTTGTTAGATAGAGGACTCATGGATTATATAGATGGCCTTTCTCTTCATCCTTATACTTATAATACAGGTTCACCTGTTAAAGAATCCGCCGAAGGAAATTTAGCTATAATTGATGCCTTTGAAAATAAGTTAAAGCAAAAATATAATAAAACTATTCCATTATATATCACAGAAATTGGCGTCCCGACCTATAAAGGCAGATGGGGTGTAACAGAGGATACGGCTGCTCTTTTCGCGATGAAATACACAATGATGGCAAAGTCGCGAGAATATATTAAGGGAATATGGTGGTATGATCTAAAAGATGATGGAAATGATGATAATAATAAAGAGCATAGATTTGGGTTCTTTACGAATGAATTTCAAGAAAAAAAAGCTGCAACATTCTTTTTGAAGAATAAATCTGTAATCGGTCAATGTTTAATTCAAGAAATAAAAAACAATAGTAAAGCACAATTGGTTTGTAGTGGTAATGTAAATACTATCTCACTTGATGATGGGGTTTTCTTGTCAAATATGAAGAGTAACAGCAATTAAAAAAATAATATTATGAATATGCTGTTAGTAAATCTAAGGATAAAGAATGAAAATAATGATGTTCAATGCCCTTTATTATCCATATCGGGTAGGCGGCGCAGAAATCTCAGTACAATTACTCGCTGAGGAATTAGTGCGACAGGGTAACAAAGTATGTGTGGTTACGTTGGGTGAGAGTAAAACAAGAGAAGAAAGACTGATTAACGGTGTCGACGTTATAATCCTTCCTTTAAGGAACGTTTATTGGCCGTATTCAGAAAAAAAGAACTCTCCGTATAAAAAAGTTTTTTGGCATTTATTGGACGTTTATAATATTTTCATGTATAACCAAGTGAGAAAGGAAATTAGGAGATATGCTCCTGATATTGTTCATACCAATAATCTCTCTGGTTTTTCTGTTTGTGTTTGGAAAGCTGTAAAAAAAATTGATATTAAATTAGTTCACACTTCGCGCGATTATTATTTATTTCACCCTAATAGTACTCTATTTAAAAATGATAAAAATATGGCCGCAAATTGTTTTGAAGTCAAACTTTGGTCATTTTTTAAGAAAAAAATGAGTCATCGGGTAGATGCATATATTGGTATTAGCAATTTTATATCTCAGTTGCATAAAAAAAATGGCTTTTTTACCAATGCAAATTGCGGCGTAATTTATAATGCAGTAGATAAAATAGAAAGTGAAACTCCTACAAACAAAAAAAACAGAGTCGGTTTTTTAGGACGATTGACATATGAAAAAGGATTTGATGAATACTGCAGCTTAGCAGAAAAATATAAAGATAATGTGGATTATGAATTTATTGCCGCTGGGCGCTTTATAAATAACGGAACTGAAAAGGAACTTTCCAATTTAGCTAGCTCTGCTGGTGTTATTATTAAAGGTTATATGGACTTAAAAGAATTCCTGAATTCCGTCGATTTAGTTGTATTACCTATAAAATGGAACGAGCCATTTGGTAGGACTGTTGTTGAATGTGCGTTAGCCAATAAAATAGTAATAACAACAAACTCGGGCGCCTTACCTGAACTTTCAAAAATCATGGATAACATTATTATTTCTAATAATTTATTCGAAGGATTTGCAAAAGGGTTATCCCGAAGCAAAGAACCTATAGATTCAACGAATCACGCTGATATATTTAAATCCGAGTTTATTGCTGAACAATATCTCTCTTATTATAAATGATAGTGATCTTAAGTCATTAGTTGTTTTTTCTTCAAGAAGGGCTTGTGATAACTTCTTATTTCTTTTTAAATATATCATCAGTTTGATGAAGGACACGTTATGCATGACAAGAATATTGGGATAGTCGCTGATTGGCTTGTAACTTACGCTGGATCAGAGAAAGTGATTAAAGAGTTTATTGAGATCTATCCTGAATGTGATTTATATTCTATCGTTGATTTTTTGTCAGATAAAGACCGATCTCTTTTTAAAGATAAAAGAGCTACAACAAGTTTCATACAGAAATTACCGGGCTCTAAGTCAAAATATCATAAATATTTGCCATTAATGCCTTTAGCTATCGAACAACTAGATGTTTCTAAACATAATGTTATTCTTTCAAGTTGCCATGCTGTATCAAAAGGGGTGATTACTGGTCCTGATCAGCTACATATATGCTATGTACACTCACCGATACGTTATGCATGGGATCTGCAGCATCAATATCTTAAAGAAGCTGGTTTAGACAAAGGGGTTAAAGGACTTCTTGCCAAATGGCTTTTGCATAAAATTCGAATTTGGGATTATCGAACAGTTAATGGCGTTGATCATTTTATTGCAAACTCTCATTTTATAGCAAGACGGATTAAAAAAGTATATGGTAGAAGTTCTACTGTAATATATCCTCCTGTTGATGTTAATCGTTTTACTTTATGTGAGGAGAAAGAAAATTACTATTTCACCGCCTCAAGGTTGGTACCATACAAGCGAATGGATCTTATAGTTGAAGCTTTTAGCCAGATGCCGGATAAACAGCTTGTTGTTATTGGAGATGGCTCAGAAATGGCAAAAATTAAATCAAAGGCCACTTCTAATATAAAAATACTAGGTTATCAATCTAATAGTGTAATGCAAGAGCATATGCAAAAAGCAAAAGCATTTGTTTTCGCTGCAGAGGAAGATTTCGGCATCACCCCTGTTGAAGCTCAAGCCTGTGGAACCCCAGTAATTGCTTTCGGAAAGGGAGGGGCTTTGGAAACGGTTCGTCCTTATGGTGTAGACAAACCGACTGGAATTTTCTTTGATAAGCAAGATGTGCCCTCGTTGATTGAAGCAGTATCTTTATTCGAGTCAAATGTTCATGCTTTTGTTCCTATGCATTGTCGTGAAAATGCATTACGGTTCTCGGTTGATCGGTTTCAAAATGAAATCTCAGAATTTATAGATAATAAATGGAACGAATTTAAAAATATCAAAAAGGTTATTTATTAAGAGCTATAATATAAACAAAGATTGTTTAGATTATAGTAATGGCTAATTGATCTATAGGTACATAGATTATTCGTATATACCTCAAGCTTGAGGTGTGGATATTCTTCATCCTATAAGGTTATGTTTGGTGAGAATATATGACTCGTCTAGCAAGAAATTTTTGGACCAGTGTTTTATTAGCATTATCCGATTTTATTGGGTTTACTTTATCAATATACATTGCAATTGCTTTTGTTAAGACTTTTATATTAAACGGGGCATATTTAGTTCAAAGTGGCCATATTGATGATTGGATTACGTTTCATATTTGCATGGCGATATGTTGTGTTGGTTGGTACTCTGTACGTTTGCGCCATTATTTCTATCGTAAAACCTTTTGGTTTGAGTTAAAAGAAATTCTTCGGACATTAGTGATATTTGCAGTAATTGAAATTGCAGTAATGTCATTTGCCAATTGGTATTTCTCTCGCTACGTTTGGTGCCTGACATGGATAATGGTGCTAGTCTTAGTTCCATCCTTAAGAATGTTAACTAAGAAATTTTTGGATTGTATGGGGCTATGGAAACGTGACACTATTATAATTGGCGATGGAGATAATGCGATAGAAGCGTGTAAAGCTATTAATAGTGAAACTAATTTAGGATTCAATGTAGTGAGTTTTATTTCTGATGGAACTAAGCCAGTTTCTATGAATGAAATCAATAACATTCCGATTGAGAAAGTTAAACCAAATGAACTTATAGATAGATTCGATAAAAGAACTCAATTTATTGTTGCGCTAGAGTCATATGAAGGAAATTTACGCAATGATTGGCTAAGAGTATTTATGATTAATGGCTATCGTTATGTATCCGTAATTCCAACTCTACGGGGTATGCCATTGGATAGTACTGATATGTCGTTCATTTTTAGTCATGAGGTTATGATTTTTAGAGTTCATCAAAATCTAGCAAAAATGTCTTCACGTATTATAAAAAGGTTATTTGATATTGTAGGTTCTCTTTCAATCATTGCTATTAGCTCTCCGCTCCTTATATATATAGCATTAAAGGTTAAAAAAGATAATGGTCCGGCAATATATGGGCACGAACGTATTGGTAAAGGCGGTAAGTCATTTAAATGCCTTAAATTCAGATCTATGGTTGTCAACTCTAAGGAGGTTCTTGACAAACTATTAAGTTCTGATCCAAATGCTAAAGCTGAATGGGATGCAACCTTCAAATTGAAAGATGATCCAAGAATTACAAGCATAGGAAAATTTTTGCGCAAAACTAGTCTGGATGAGTTGCCACAACTTTTTAATGTACTTAAAGGTGAGATGAGTCTTGTCGGACCACGGCCAATTATTACAGCCGAATTAGAACGTTATTCCGATGAAGTTGACTATTATTTATTAAGCAAGCCTGGAATGACGGGGCTTTGGCAGGTAAGTGGTCGTAGTGATGTAGATTATGAAACTCGGGTTTATCTAGATGCCTGGTATGTAAAAAACTGGTCTATGTGGAATGATATTGCTATTTTATTTAAGACTATTGGCGTTGTATTACGTAAAGATGGTGCCTATTAAAAATAATCTGGGTTTTTTCTAATGTTGTTTTAATTATTTATCGATTTAATTCTTGAGAAAACTAATGGATTTATCAATAGTCATACCTTGCTATAATTGCGAAAGTAATATAGTTAATATTTTTAATTCGCTAGTACTACAAAACTACCCAAACATTGAGGTTATTTTTATAAATGATGGTTCTAAAGATAATACTTCAAATGTTATTCGTGAAAGTCTCAAAGCCCATAAGTTGAATAATTTTTTTTTATATGACTTCGACAATTCCGGTGCAGCTAAAGCCAGACAGAGAGGGTTGGAAAAAGCCATTGGTGAATACGTTTTTTTTGTTGATGCCGATGATATTATTAGCCCTAATTTCTTGTATAAGATTCTTAATGTTATAGCTACCAAACCTGATATGGTGTATTTTAGTTCTGAAATAATATCATCAATCCCACCCTTCGAAAAAATTGCTAATAAGCTTTCATTTTTGAATGATAAAGAATATCTTGATCGCAATGCTTTTTTAAACGATATGTTTACGTCTGGAAACTGGACGACAGCAGTATGGACGTACGTGTTTCGTCGTGAATTAGCTATCCATTCTCAAGCTATTTTTACACAGCGTAGCGCACATGAGGATCATTTATTTACTTTAAGGCTTGTAGGGGCTGCAAATAGAATATGTGTTATTAAGGATGTTTTATATTATCAAAAAAGAACAGCCGGCTCTCTTACTAATTCATCGAAAAATTTGCAATATATTTTAGAGCGATTTAGAGCCTTCGAGGAGGCCACTTTCGATATGCGCAAAAAATTTGATACCTGTTCTATTCAAATGTATCAAATATGGTCTTTACATTCTTTTTTATTCCTGTGCCTCGAAAACTTCAAAGTTGTTACTATCTGGTTTATCACTCCCAAGGCCTATAGTAAACTTTGGAAATATAGAACTGATATTGCGAAAATACTTGTGACTTTATTTGTGAAGAAAATAAAGAGAATTATATGATTAGTATCAACCTTACTACAACTCATAGCCGACTGGATTTATGTTCTGCGACATTGTGGTCTCTGTTACATCAAAGTCTATTACCAGAGAGAATCAATCTGTGGATATCACATGAGCCATTTATGGCTGATAAAGGTATTGCTGCATTACCGAACTGGATTAATGAATTGAATCATATTCATGACATTATCCGAGTACATTATGTTGATAATATTGGACCTTATCGAAAAATTATTCCCGCATTGCGTTCATCTGCAAATGAAGATGTGATTGTTTATGTTGATGATGATGTTATATATGCTAACGCTTGGTTTGAAGGGCTTTTAAACACCTTTGAAAAGTTAGAGCGCAAATATGTTGTAGCTTCGCGAGTCAGAGTGAAAAAAAACAATTTTTTTGGGAAGCTACAAAGTTATAATATGTTTCATGTATGCTCTGAGCAGCAATTATTTTCTTCTGACTTCATTATTACCGGGGTTGGTGGTTGTATTTTAATGCGGAAGCATATAAAAGATGAGTTCCTTGAGCTTAACGACTTCCGCGAGCTGATACCTAAGACTGACGATATTTGGATCAGTAAGATAATTGAATTATCGAATTCACAGGTGTTTTGTAACCCCCTTCTATTAACCTTAGTCCAAGAAATCGAACATACTAATAATGCTTTAAATCAAACTAATAACACAATGTATACTGGTGCTTTATTGGAGAAGATTTACTTTAAGGTTCGTAATAAAATTTTTGGATATTTAGGTAAGCAGCTTTCAAATAATGATAAGTCTATTAAAATAGTAGAGAGCTTTTTTGGTTCCAAGACTGATAAATAAATTTCTGTACGAGTCTAAACTATCTCATGATTTTTAAGAGGGTAACATGAGAATTAAAGTTGTATCTTTGCCGTTTGATAAAGAACGACGTATCAAAATCGAGAGTGATTTTATTTCGAACAATTTAGAGTTTTCTTTTTCTGATGCAGTGTATGGTAAAGATATTCCAGCACAAATTAAGAATGATCTTCCTCTCAGCTCTTTTTTAAAGCGCAAAGATAAGAAACCAACAGACGGTGAAATTGGTTGTACTTTCAGTCACATAGCAGTGTATAAAGATTTGCTTGAATCTGCTGATGAATGGATATGCATTCTTGAAGATGATGCTATAATTGACAATAAATTTAAGGTGTTTATTCAGTCATTGGATTACGGTAGTCTTAAACCTGGGGCGGTTTATATTTTAGGCGGGCAAGATGGTCTTAATAACCGTCATAAGGTTGTGCGTGCGATAAATGGTACTAAATATATTGGCAATCAAATATTCCACCGAATTGTTGCTGGTGAGCAATATGTTTTTAGAACCTGCTGCTATATGTTACACAGAGTAACTGCGGAGAAAATGCTTTCAGAATTTCAGGAATCTTTTTTCGTGGCCGATGAGTGGGCTTATTTTAAAAGAAAAGGTATTATTGATGATATTTTCTTAGCTTCCTTTATTCATCATCCTTTAGACTTAAGTAATAGCTGGATTGAAAAAGAAAGAGTAATTAAATACGGGGACTCGGAGGTTGAGGATGAAGTTTCATTTTTTTCGAAAATTAAGTTTCTCTTTAAGAATAAATATACAATCCAAGTTAAAAAGAAAGCGACAATAACGATTTGGAAAATCCGCAATTATATAGTTGCTTTAACTAAGTTTCGGTTATAATGATATTTTAAACGGCAAAGCATCAAGTTTTATGCTCGTTGAGGATTGATTTTATTTCGCTAACGCTCGTTCATTTATTAATCATACAAGGTTTGATAATTGATAAGTAGACATAAAATTAGAAATGCAGCACTTTGGTCTGCATTTGAAGCGCTAAGCTCTGCTGGTTTAAGCGTGATATCTATTATTTTTTTAGCCAGGATATTGAAACCAGAGGATTATGGCCAAATTGCTGCAGCTCAGATAATTGCAGCATTACTTGTTTTAATATTTAGTCTGGGTCTATCTGAAGCCGTTATTCAAAAGAAAAACCTATCAATTAATCATCAACTAACAGTTCTTTGGGGATCATGTGCAAGTGCTGTTATTGTGCTATGTATTTGCTTATCTATCTCTTTCTATTTATATTTTATCGGTGGAAGTAAAATTGTAGGTTTAGTATTAGTTTTTGAGGGAGTTGGCGCTGCTCTTCAATTACTTGTTATATTACCTACAGGATTGTTATTGAAAAACCTTGATGTTAGTGTTTTAACTAAAAGGAACCTTATTTCGAGGATTGTTTTCTTTGTCATTGCTATCCCTATGGCTTTGTATGGTTATGGCTTATGGAGTATTGTTTTTGCAAATCTTTTTCAATATTTCACGGCGTTTATTTTAATTTTTTATCAATCTAGAAAAATAATACCTCGTGGGTATTATTTTAGTTTTAAAGATTTTTTTGAGCTTTGCAGGTTTGGTCTTTTCGTAATGTTGGAAAACTTGCTTTGGACTGTTCTGACTCGCGTTTTTAGTTTGCTAATATTAAATTTCCATGGCACTACGCAGTTGGGTATTTATAATATTTCTACTAGATTAACTGACGCAGTACTAAATATACTTAATACTGTTATTGGTCGAATGGCTCTTCCTGTTTTTTCATCGGTTCAAGATGATCGTCAAAAACTTTCAAGTTTCTTTTTCAATGCTACGAAGCTTTTTAATATCGTTTCGATGCCTGCTTTTGTAGGACTGGCCTTCACTTGCCAATACTGGGTTCCTATTGTATTAGGTACGCAATGGATTGAGGCGGTTCCAATAATTCAAATTATTGCCATTATGAACGCAATAATGTTTTCTAGAATATTTGTAAGCCAACTAATGAAGGCTGTCGGAGAGTCAAGGAGATTTCTTTTTTTATCATTTACTTCAGCATTCGTAGCCATTCTTGCAGCATTGGTTACAGCAAAATTGTCATTGTATGAGACAATGTTGGCATGGTCCTCAATGAGAGTATTGATTACAATTCCTCTTGGGATTTATCTTGTTTACAAGATAATACACATAAAAGCCTTTGAGCAATTGCGACCAATTTTCCTACCATTTGTTGTCACAGTTATAATGATATTTACAATGGTAATATTTAGATTTTTTTCAGAGAAATCCCTCCTATCAAATGTTGTCTCGATTACCCTAGAGATAGGGGTGGGTCTAATTACATATTCTTTCATTATAGTTATTTTGATAAAAACAAAGAAAATTATTCTTCGTTAATTTCCTGGAGTTTTACATGCTGGCTAATAAACAAATGTTAAATTTAAAAGATCACTTGTCATCTATCGTTAAGTACATAAAAAATAAAAATAATGTTGTTTTTTTAGATTATCCATTACACCATAACGTTGGCGATTTATTGATTTTTCAAGGTACTCAACAGTTTTTTGCCGATAATGATATTCACGTTAAATTTTATAGGTCTGTCCTTGACTATAATGTTGATGAATTAAAAAAGAGTATAGACGCTGAAACTACCCTGATATGCCACGGTGGGGGTAACTTTGGTGACTTATATGATGTTCATCAAAATCTTCGCATAAGTTTAGTCGAAAATTTTAAAGAAAATAGAATCATTATATTTCCTCAAACTGCGCATTTCTCAGACTTAGACAAATTAAATCACGACATTAGTATATTCAGGAAACATTCTGATGTAATCCTTTTCGCTAGAGACGCTAAGACTTTTGATTTGTTTCAACGCTTCAGCGACAAAGTGTTTTTAATGCCTGATATGGCTCATCAATTATATGGCAACCTCCCGATTTGCAATGTTGAAAATAATGAGGCTTTATATTTTCTTCGTGTGGATAAAGAAAAGAATGACCTGCAATTAACTTATGCGAATAATAATGAAATCCGAAGTGTGGATTGGGTTGATTTCATTAATCCGTATGAGTTTAGATATGAATTTTTATTGAAAAAGATATCTAGGATAGCCAATAAATATAATTCTAGCACCATGAAAAATATCATATATTTTTTATGGGATAAACATTCTTCTCGTGTTGTTAATAGAAGTGCCCGCTATTTCTCTAAGTATAATGTTATAATCACATCACGAATGCATGGGCACATTCTATCATGTTTAGTAAATCGGAATAGTAAGATTATTGATAATTCTTATGGTAAAAATAGTGGTTATTTTAATGAGTGGACAAATAAAACAGAATTGAGTTCCTTATTACTTAAACATGAAAAATAAGTTTTACTTCATATGAAGTCTAATTAGTACGCTTACATATTCTTATGAAATGCTCTATGCGTCATACTTGCTTTGCGCTAACATAATCTTCACTTTTAAGCTGCGAACAGTCGCAGTGACCACACCTGACAGGAGTATGTAATGTCCAAGCAACAGATCGGGGTTGTCGGTATGGCAGTGATGGGGCGTAACCTTGCGCTCAACATCGAAAGCCGGGGTTATACCGTCTCCGTTTTCAACCGCTCCCGTGAAAAGACCGAAGAAGTGATTGCCGAGAATCCCGGCAAGAAACTGGTCCCACATTATACAGTGCAAGAGTTTGTTGAGTCGCTCGAAACTCCGCGCCGTATCCTGTTAATGGTGAAAGCGGGTGCAGGCACTGATAGTGCCATTGACTCTCTGAAGCCTTATCTGGATAAGGGTGACATCATCATTGATGGTGGTAACACCTTCTTCCAGGATACTATTCGTCGTAATCGTGAGCTTTCAGCTGAAGGTTTTAACTTCATTGGCACCGGCGTATCCGGCGGTGAAGAGGGCGCGCTTAAAGGTCCTTCGATCATGCCTGGCGGTCAGAAAGAAGCTTATGAGCTGGTTGCTCCTATTCTCAAGCAGATTGCAGCAGTTGCAGAAGACGGTGAGCCGTGCGTAACCTATATCGGTGCCGATGGTGCAGGTCATTATGTCAAAATGGTTCACAACGGTATTGAATACGGCGATATGCAGCTGATTGCTGAAGCCTATGCTTTACTGAAAGGTGGTTTGGCGCTTTCTAATGAAGAGCTGGCCCAAACCTTTACCGAATGGAATGAAGGTGAGCTCAGCAGCTATCTCATTGACATCACCAAAGACATCTTCACCAAAAAAGATGAAGAGGGTAAATACCTGGTTGATGTGATCCTCGATGAGGCAGCAAACAAAGGTACCGGTAAATGGACCAGCCAGAGCTCTCTTGACCTCGGCGAACCGCTGTCACTTATTACCGAATCTGTATTCGCCCGTTACATCTCTTCTCTTAAAGACCAGCGTGTGGCTGCTTCGAAAGTCCTTACCGGACCGCAGGCTAAGAGTGCAGGCGATAAAGCGGAGTTCGTTGAGAAAGTTCGCCGGGCTCTGTATCTGGGCAAAATCGTCTCTTACGCTCAAGGCTTCTCCCAGCTGCGCGCGGCTTCTGATGAATACCATTGGGATCTTAACTACGGTGAGATCGCGAAAATCTTCCGTGCCGGCTGTATCATTCGTGCCCAGTTCCTGCAAAAGATTACGGATGCCTATGAGCAGAATGCTGGCATCGCTAACCTGCTTTTGGCACCGTACTTCAAGCAGATTGCTGATGACTATCAGCAAGCCCTGCGCGATGTAGTTGCATATGCTGTGCAGAATGGTATTCCGGTTCCGACGTTCTCTGCTGCCATCGCATACTACGATAGCTATCGTTCCGCAGTCTTGCCTGCTAACCTGATTCAGGCGCAGCGTGACTATTTTGGTGCGCATACCTATAAGCGTACTGATAAAGAAGGTGTGTTCCACACCGAGTGGATAGATTAACTAGCTGACAAACAACCTGGCAAAAGCCAGGTTGTTTTTTAATTCAAAAATATCAAATCGTATTTAATTTTTTTGATTGAACCTATTATAGGTTATACCTTTCTTGTTTATGTGGTATTTCTCTATTTGCACTTTTAATTGAGCTTGCAAATAAAGAAGTTATTACTTCCATCACGTCACATTTAATATTTTATATTTATTAAGGATTTTATCATGTTACTTCCTGTGATTATGGCGGGTGGCACCGGTAGCCGCCTGTGGCCAATGTCCCGTGAACTCTACCCCAAACAGTTTCTCCGGCTGTACGGGCAGAACTCCATGTTGCAGGAAACCATCTCGCGCCTCTCCGGCCTGGATATTCATGAACCCATGGTTATCTGCAATGAAGAGCATCGCTTTCTGGTTGCTGAACAGCTAAGACAGCTCAACAAGCTGTCGAAGAATATCATTCTTGAGCCGGTGGGCCGCAACACCGCCCCGGCCATCGCCCTCGCGGCGCTGCAGGCCACGCAGAATGGCGATGACCCGCTGATGCTTGTCCTGGCAGCGGACCACATTATCAATAATCAGCAGGTCTTCCACGACGCCATCCGCGTTGCTGAGCAGTATGCGCATGCTGACCATCTGGTCACCTTCGGTATCGTTCCGAACACCCCTGAAACCGGCTACGGCTATATCCAGCGCGGCGATGCGCTGGGGGAAGGGGAACATATGCCTTATCAGGTCGCCCGCTTTGTCGAGAAGCCTGACCTGGAGCGTGCGCAAGCCTATCTGGCCTCCGGGGAGTATTACTGGAACAGCGGTATGTTCATGTTCCGGGCGAAAAAGTATCTCTCCGAGCTGGCAAAATTCCGCCCGGATATTCTCGAAGTCTGCACGGCTGCGGTCAATGCGGCCGATAGCGGCAGCGACTTTATCAGCATCCCGCATGAGGTGTTCAGCACCTGTCCCGACGAATCCGTTGACTATGCGGTAATGGAAAAGACCGCCGATGCGGTGGTGGTGGGGCTGGACGCGGACTGGAGCGACGTCGGCTCATGGTCAGCCCTGTGGGACGTCAGCCCGAAAGATGAGCTTGGCAATGTGCTGACCGGCGATGCCTGGGTGCACAATAGCCAGAACTGCTACATCAACAGCGACGAAAAGTTGGTGGCGGCTATCGGCGTTGAGGACCTTGTGATCGTCAGTACAAAGGATGCGGTGCTGGTGATGAATAAAAACCGCGCTCAGGACGTGAAAAAGGTCGTGGAGTACTTGAAGGCCAACCAGCGCAGCGAATACAAACGACACCGCGAAATCTACCGTCCGTGGGGTCGCAGCGACGTGGTGGTCCAGACGCCGCGCTTCAATGTTAACCGTATCACCGTCAAGCCGGGCGGGGCGTTCTCCATGCAGATGCATCACCACCGCGCCGAGCACTGGGTGATCCTCGCAGGGACGGGGCAGATAACGGTCAACGGTAAGCAGTTCCTGCTGACTGAAAATCAGTCTACCTTTATTCCCATTGGCGCCGAACACTGTCTGGAGAACCCGGGACGTATCCCGCTGGAAGTGCTGGAGATCCAGTCCGGCTCCTATCTGGGCGAAGACGACATTATCCGTATTAAAGACCAGTATGGTCGTTGCTAATTTGTATTTAAGGATTAAATAGATGGCAAAATTAAACTGCTTTAAAGCTTATGATATCCGCGGCGAACTGGGCGAAGAATTAAACGAAGATATCGCCTACCGTATCGGACGCGCCTATGGCGAATTTCTGAAGCCGGAAACAATCGTGGTGGGAGGCGATGTGCGTCTGACCAGCGAGTCGCTGAAACTGGCGCTGGCCAACGGCCTGATGGATGCGGGAACGGACGTGCTGGATATTGGTCTGAGCGGTACGGAAGAGATTTACTTTGCCACCTTCCACTTGGGCGTGGACGGCGGGATAGAGGTGACGGCCAGCCATAACCCAATGAACTACAACGGCATGAAGCTGGTGCGTGAAAACGCGAAGCCCATCAGCGGCGACACCGGGCTGCGCGATATCCAGCGCCTGGCGGAAGAGAATCAGTTTGCGCCGGTGGACGCGTCCCGTCGCGGCACCCTGCGTCAGATATCGGTGCTGCAGGAGTACGTGGACCACCTGATGGGCTACGTGAACCTGGCCAGCTTCACCCGTCCACTGAAGCTGGTGGTGAACTCCGGCAACGGTGCTGCCGGTCACGTGATTGATGAAGTGGAGAAACGTTTTGTGGCGGCAGGCGTGCCGGTGACCTTTATCAAGGTGCATCACCAGGCGGACGGCAATTTCCCGAATGGAATCCCGAACCCGCTGCTGCCGGAGTGCCGGCAGGACACCGCGGATGCGGTGCGCGAGCACGGCGCGGACATGGGGATCGCCTTTGACGGTGACTTCGACCGCTGCTTTATGTTTGATAACGATGCAGAATTTATCGAAGGCTATTATATTGTTGGCTTGCTGGCGGAAGCGTTCCTGCAGAAGCAGCCGGGCGCCCGGATTATTCACGACCCGCGCCTGACGTGGAATACGGTGGATATGGTGACCCGCAGCGGCGGCACACCGGTGATGTCGAAAACCGGGCATGCGTTTATTAAAGAGCGGATGCGTCAGGAAGATGCGATTTACGGCGGGGAAATGAGCGCACACCACTATTTCCGCGACTTCGCCTACTGCGACAGCGGGATGATCCCGTGGTTGCTGGTGGCGGAGCTACTGTGTCTGAAGAACAGCCCGCTCAAGGCGCTGGTGGCGGACCGGCAGGCGGCGTTCCCGGCGTCCGGGGAAATTAACCGCAAGCTGGAGAATGCGGCGGCGGCAATTGCGCGCATCCGTGAACGCTATGAACCGGATGCCGTGAACGTGGATACCACCGACGGCATCAGTATTGAATATCCGGAGTGGCGTTTTAACCTGCGCAGCTCGAATACCGAGCCGGTTGTGCGTCTTAACGTAGAGTCAAAAGGAGACGATGAATTAATGAAGGCTAAAACAGAAGAAATATTAGCTTTAATGAAATAGAAATTATTCTGCTTAGAGCCATAGGGTAGGTGCGTGGAATGATGCATCACCTTATGGCTCTTTCTTGACTTCCCATCTTTCTGAGAGTAAAACCGCCACAAGTGTTGATTACCAGGGTGGCTAATACGCCGCCGTCCAGTTAACTGATTAAAGTGTGATCGAATGAAAATTACTATTTCCGGTACCGGTTATGTTGGTTTATCGAATGGCATCCTGATTGCGCAAAACCACGAAGTGGTGGCGCTGGATATCATTCAATCCAAAGTTGATATGATTAACCAAAAGATTTCTCCGATTGTCGATAAGGAGATCCAGGAATATCTGGCGGAAAAGCCGTTGAATTTTCGCGCGACAACTGATAAGCATGATGCCTATCGTAATGCAGATTATGTCATTATCGCCACGCCGACTGACTACGATCCGAAAACGAACTACTTCAATACTTCGACCGTTGAAGCCGTTATTCGTGATGTCACCGAGATTAACCCAGACGCGGTAATGATAATTAAATCCACCATTCCCGTTGGCTTCACGCGTGATATTAAAGAGCGCCTGGGCATTGATAACGTCATTTTCTCTCCTGAGTTTCTTCGTGAAGGCCGCGCGCTCTATGACAACCTGCACCCGTCTCGGATCGTCATTGGTGAACGTTCAGAACGCGCAGAGCGTTTCGCTAATTTGCTGAAAGAAGGCGCGATTAAGCAGGATATCCCGACGCTGTTTACTGACTCCACCGAAGCTGAGGCGATTAAGCTATTTGCCAATACCTACCTGGCGTTGCGCGTAGCCTACTTTAATGAACTGGACAGCTATGCTGAAAGCCAGGGTCTGAACAGTAAGCAGATCATTGAAGGCGTGTGCCTCGATCCGCGAATTGGTAATCACTATAACAACCCTTCCTTTGGCTACGGCGGCTACTGCCTGCCGAAAGATACCAAGCAGCTTCTGGCAAACTATGAATCTGTACCGAATAACATCATCGGTGCCATCGTTGATGCTAACCGCACGCGTAAAGATTTTATCGCTGACTCAATCCTGGCGCGCAAGCCTAAAGTCGTAGGTATCTATCGCCTGATCATGAAGAGTGGCTCCGATAACTTCCGCGCTTCTTCTATTCAGGGCATCATGAAGCGTATCAAGGCCAAAGGTATTCCGGTCATTATCTACGAACCAGTTATGCAGGAAGATGAGTTCTTCAATTCCCGCGTGGTTCGCGATTTCGACGCATTCAAACAAGAAGCTGACGTGATTGTCTCAAATCGAATGGCTGAAGAGCTGTCGGATGTCGCTGACAAAGTGTATACCCGCGATTTGTTCGGCAGTGACTAAATACCCCCTCTGGCCGGGAGATAAGCTGTCGGCCAGAATTTTCCCCTCTCCTGAATTCTTCAGCTATTCGCCTGGCAAATCGTCTTACTCCTCTTACCCGATCAACCCCCCTAAAAAACGTGACCTCGCTTAGATTCTTCAATCGATCATCTTGTCCCAACCATCGAGGTCGGATATGTTTAATTCACCTTGTGAAGAGCTACCGTCACTGTGATGTAGACGCTGGAGATAAGCGCCGGAAGGTAAAACAGAGCCTGCTTGCAGGCTTTTGTTGTTTCTGGAACCCTGGTTTTCAGGAGAGCTGCCTTGCGGCGAGTTAAGGTTCTGATTGAAATTGACACGGGTGAGGGAGCGGGATCTTTCAAGGGAAGGGCGCAGGCATAGCAAGCACAAGCCATTTACGGTCACCAGGATATAATGTTGATGCTAAGGTCTTAGTACCCGATTAGCATAACTTTTAAGTTTGGCGTGGCGACCAATGCCAGCTGAAAAGACAATACACATCCCCACCGCTGGCAGTGTTTTATTCTTATATTATTATTTCCTATGCCTGTATTATAATTATATTAAGTTTTCTTTTCACCACTTTCGTTTGTTAAAAGTCAGCTTGGTCTTTTTCTGATCTTTAATATAAGAAATCAGAAAATAAACTGAAACAATCAACAGGATGGCAGCAACTGCTAAGAAAATTATGTTTGCCATAATGCGTACCAGAATGAAAGGAATGTTATAAATCCATTTGCCTGCGAACTAATATCTCTGCAAAAGCATGCCTTTGCCTGCTTAACATATCCTGAATTTAAGAAAATTCCTATATGGTGTTTGTGGTTTTTTTTGAGGAAAGTGGAAAACCCTTTTTCGCGACCAGTAGTTTGAACAATAGCGCTGTAGCTGACTATAGTACCAGCTTGATTAGCTGGTGATTGTTTCCTTCGTACGAGAATGCTCTTCAGTGATTGTATTGAAAGTGGCTTATATCAGAGTTTGTTGATGATTTTGTTTGGTTTATGTTAATTCTGTGTTTCGTTATTGTGTGGTGCGCGGGCTTTGCGCTGAGATAGGTATTAACAGAGTGTTTTTA
The DNA here is from genome assembly GCF_002556465.1 of Klebsiella sp. MBT K-1. Classification (NCBI taxonomy): domain Bacteria; kingdom Pseudomonadati; phylum Pseudomonadota; class Gammaproteobacteria; order Enterobacterales; family Enterobacteriaceae; genus Klebsiella; species Klebsiella sp. MBT K-1. Next base: position 38,293 of record NZ_PDEL01000023.1, read on the forward strand.
CGAGCATCTGCATGGATAAGATTGCCGAATGACAATTCTCGATATAAAAAAGCCGCAGTCGTATCCCACTGCGGCTAAATACCCTGCGCCATGCTGGGTTGATTAGACCTTATAGTACGCCTTATACCAGTCAACGAAGTTCTTCACTCCCTGCCTGACCGTCGTCTGCGGTCTGAAACCCACCGCATCGTACAGCGGCTTGGTATCTGCGCTGGTTTCCAGTACATCGCCCGGCTGTATTGGCATCATATTTTTCTCCGCAACCATCCCCACAGCTTCCTCAAGCGCCGTGATGTAATCCATCAGTTCAACCGGTGAGCTATTACCGATGTTATACACCCGGTATGGCGCTGAGCTATCTGCCGGTGATCCTGTCTCAACAGTCCATTCAGGATTGGGCTGCGGGATAATATCCTGCATCCGAACAATCGCCTCAACGATATCGTCAATGTAAGTGAAGTCGCGCTTCATCTTGCCATAGTTGTAGACATCAATAGGCTTTCCTTCCAGCATGGCTTTTGTGAACTTGAACAGCGCCATATCCGGACGGCCCCATGGGCCATAGACGGTAAAGAATCTGAGTCCAGTGGTCGGAATACCATAAAGGTGAGAGTAGGTATGCGCCATCAGCTCGTTTGCCTTCTTGGTGGCGGCATACAGCGAAACCGGATGATCAACCGAATCATCGGTAGAGAACGGCATTTTACGGTTCAGGCCATAGACCGAACTGGATGAGGCATAAAGCAAATGCTCAACATTATTGTGTCTGCAGCCTTCAAGAATGTTCAGATAACCAATCAGGTTAGCGTCGGCATAAGCGAACGGGTTTTCCAGGGAGTAGCGAACGCCAGCCTGAGCGGCAAGATGGATCACCCGGTTAAATTTCTCATTAGCAAAAAGTCGGGCAATACCTTCACGATCCGCCAGATCGATTTTGTGAAAACTGAACAGGGGAGACTGCAGTAAATCCAGACGGGCCTGCTTAAGATTGACGTCATAGTAGTCGTTCATGTTGTCGAGACCGACAACCTCATGACCCGCCTCCAGAAGGCGCTTGCAGGTATGAAAGCCGATGAATCCTGCGGCTCCAGTTACTAAAAATTTCATATTCATCCTCTGGGGTGACTGTATCCCGCTATATATTCGTCGATTTTACACTGGCTTGCCGTGTGGATCACCTGCTTTACCGTTGCTGATTATGTTCACGCATTAGATGGCTAAGCGATGTCGCCCGTATCAGAGCTTTTGCATTGGCATTCTGAGGTGGAGATGAGATTCATTATCGAAGCTTGATGATTAGCAAGATAACAATTGCGTGAGGTCTTGTCATAATCTCGCGTTTCCGACTCCTTAAGTCCTCGAAAGTTAACGTAGATAAAAATTGATTTTATGTATGAATTTACAATTCTTTCACATTGATAGTGGGATGTCTTTTTTTATCGTTTAAAATCAAAATGTTAGTTTTTTTGTTGTATTTGCTTTACATTATGTTTACGACATGAATCATTTGCAATATGAATTGATTGGCAACGTATTTTCATTTTTATTCCCATGGACCAGCGCTATAATGCGGCAACTCATTTGCATGACCATTGTGTTGTCAGTTTAATCAGCTATCCTGTGCGCAGCGTTAAATATGACACCAGACTGATTGTTGGCGTCATTTCAATCAATATTGCGTACGGTTTACGCCGGTTCACAGAAGATGGATAGGGCGATAACCGGGAAGAGTCTCGTCAGGAGTTCAAAAAATGGGCTTGCTAAACGTGCTAATTGAGAAATTCCTGATGGATGGGGGTTAAGCAAACAGCGAGAGTGTGGGCCTGCTTGAATCTTTTTAAATTTCAAGTGAGCAGCACCCAGCGTCACGGGCAGTAATCTTACCCGATAGCCGCTGCGAGAGCCGTTTGACGTAAGAACAGGGTGTGTCAGTTTACTGCTGTCGTAAAAGCAGTCGCTAGAGATGTTTACAGATAGGGTTGTTGAATCATTACGCAGTTTGGTTGCGATAGCCAAGGGCGGTAGCGTGATTGAAAGCTATCATGTAATACTATGGGGGAGGAGTATCTGACTGAAAAATAACAGTTTTTACTTTACGTCCAGAAACGGCGTCTTAACTGGCGATCTTTATGTCAGCCTCTCACTTGTCTCCGTTTAGCCTGGATGAGCTACCATGGTCGGCTGCTGCCAATGAATTAAAGCGTACAGAAAAATTGGGAAATCTTGCTTTAACCTATGCACTTAAGTTTTCACGTTGTATGTCCAAAGCCACGGCGTCTATCGGCAGTGTATCAGTCAGGGCGTTAGAGCTATCGCAGTTGATTTAGTCAGTCAGCGACAACTCGCAATTCTAAAGTGCATAACCCAATGCTTAAAATTTCGTAGAATAATTTATGAGTATAAAAATGAAGTATAATCTAGGGTATTTATTTGACCTGCTTGTTGTTATCACCAATAAAGATCTAAAAGTACGCTATAAGAGTAGTGTATTTGGTTATTTATGGTCAATTGCCAACCCCCTACTTTTTGCGATGATCTACTATTTTATCTTTAAATTGATCATGCGAGTCCAGATTCCAAATTATACCCTTTTCTTAATAACGGGTCTCTTCCCCTGGCAGTGGTTTGCAAGTTCTGCGACGAATTCGCTTTTCTCATTTATTGCTAATGCGCAAATTATCAAAAAAACCGTATTTCCGCGTTCGGTTATTCCACTTAGTAATGTGATGATGGAAGGATTGCACTTCTTATGCACTATTCCTGTCATTGTCGCTTTTCTTTTTGTGTACGGTATGCGTCCTTCGCTTTCATGGCTTTGGGGCATACCGCTCATTGCTATCGGACAGGTGATTTTTACCTTTGGCATATCAATTATTTTTTCTACTTTGAATCTTTTCTTCAGAGACTTAGAAAGATTTGTGACTCTCGGTATTATGCTGATGTTTTACTGCACTCCCATTTTATACGCATCGGATATGATTCCAGCAAAATATAGCTGGGTTATTGACTATAACCCTCTGGCGAGTATGATTTTAAGCTGGCGTAATTTATTTATGGATGGCGTTTTAAACTACGAGCATATCTCAGTGTTATATTTGACTGGTATTGTGCTGACAGTTATCGGATTAAGTATTTTTAATAAATTAAAATATCGATTTGCAGAGATCTTGTGATGGAACCAGTAATTGATTTTAATAATGTGACAAAAGAATATCCGCTTTACCATCATATTGGCTCAGGTATTAAAGATTTAATATTTCATCCTAAAAGAGCCTTTCAATTACTGAAGGGTCGTAAATATCTTGCTATTCAGGATGTCTCTTTTACGGTAGGTAAAGGAGAGGCTGTTGCGCTCATTGGGCGAAACGGCGCAGGCAAAAGCACTTCTTTGGGGCTGGTTGCCGGTGTTATCAAGCCAACGAAAGGGTCGGTCACAACTCGTGGGCGAGTGGCCTCAATGCTTGAGCTAGGTGGTGGTTTTCATCCAGAATTGACTGGCCGTGAGAACATTTATCTTAATGCCACCCTTCTTGGGCTACGGCGTAAAGAGGTTCAACAGCGAATGGATCGCATCATTGAATTTTCCGAATTAGGGGAGTTTATTGATGAGCCGATCCGCGTCTATTCTAGCGGTATGCTAGCGAAGCTTGGCTTCTCGGTTATTAGTCAAGTTGAGCCTGATATTCTGATTATTGATGAAGTGCTGGCCGTCGGCGATATTTCATTTCAGGCCAAATGTATTAAGACGATTAAAGAGTTCAAAAATCGTGGTGTGACAATACTGTTCGTTAGTCACAACATGAGTGATGTGGAAAAAATATGCGATCGGGTTGTCTGGATCGAAAATCACCGTCTCCGGGAAATCGGTTCTGCTGAAAGAATCATCGAACTTTATAAACAAGCAATGGCCTAAATCTGGTAATTAAATGAATAGTATTAAGATCTATACCTGTCATCATAAGCCGAGCGCATTCCTTAATGCATCGATTATAAAACCATTGCATGTAGGTAAAGCTAACTCCTATAATGATATCGGCTGTATTGGCGATGATACAGGAGATAATATTTCGTTTAAAAACCCCTTTTACTGTGAGTTAACCGCACATTATTGGGTTTGGAAAAATGAATCTCTTTCTGATTATGTCGGCTTTATGCATTATCGCCGACATCTGAATTTTTCTTCAGAACAGAGCTTTCCCGAAGATAATTGGGGCGTAGTTAATTCACCCGTTATTGATGCAGATTATGAAAAGCAGTTTGGTTTAACCGACACGGCAATCCAGGATTGTATTTCAGGGTTTGACCTGCTGTTACCGAAGAAGTGGTCAGTGACCTCTGCTGGAAGTAAAAATAACCTCGATCATTATGAGAAAGGGGAGTTTTTACATATTAAGGACTATCTGGCTGCCCTGGAGATTGTCGAAGAGCTTTATCCGGATTATAAAACGGCTATTCAGCAGTTTAATAATGCAACTGATGGCTATTACACGAATATGTTTGTGATGCACAAAGATATGTTCGTAGACTATTCTGAGTGGCTTTTCGCGATTTTGACTCATCTTGAAAGTCGCATCTCGATGAATAATTATAACGCTCAGGAAAAGCGTGTTATCGGCCATATCGCAGAGCGCCTGTTTAATATTTACATTATAAAACAGCAGCAAGATCGTGCCCTGAAAGTTAAGGAACTACAGCGCACTTTCGTGACGAATGAGACCTTCAACGGCAAGCTGATGCCGGTCTTTCCTCACGCTGCGCCAATCGTCATCAGTTTTGATGATAACTACGCCATCAGCGGCGGGGCTTTAATCAACTCTATCGTTCGCCATTCTGATAAAAACACCCATTACGATATTGTTGTGCTGGAAAACAAGGTTAGCAATCTTAACAAGCAGCGCTTAACCAGGCTGGTTTCGGCCCATACAAACTTTTCACTTCGATTTTTTGATGTGAATGCCTTCACTGAATTGGATGGCGTACATACCCGTGCGCACTTTAGTGCATCAACCTATGCTCGCTTGTTTATTCCGCAGCTTTTCCGTGAATATGAGAAGGTCATTTTTATCGATTCCGATACTGTGGTGAAGGCCGATCTGGCGACTTTGCTTAATGTCGAACTCGGCACAAACCTTGTTGCCGCCGTTAAAGATATCGTCATGGAAGGCTTCGTCAAGTTTGGCGCGATGTCGGAGTCAGCTGATGGCGTGATGCCCGCCGGCGAGTATCTGCAAAAAACGCTTAAAATGACCAATCCTGATGAGTATTTCCAGGCGGGGATTATCATTTTCAACGTTACGCAAATGGTGCAGGAAGATACCTTCTCCGAGCTGATTAAAACCCTGAAAGAGAAAAAGTACTGGTTCCTTGACCAGGACATCATGAACAAAGTTTTCTACGGCCGGGTTGAATTTTTACCGCTGGAGTGGAATGTCTATCATGGTAATGGCAATACCGATGACTTTTTCCCCAATCTGCAGTTCGCAACATATATGCGCTTTTTAGAAGCCAGAATGAACCCGAATATGATTCACTATGCCGGGGAGAATAAACCGTGGAATACGGACAAGGTTGACTTTTATGACGATTTCCTGGAAAACGTCATCAACACGCCATGGGAAAAAGAGGCCTATTTCCGTCAGCTATCTTTGATTAATTCATCAAATCCTGCGCATAATGCAGGGCAAACGCCTGTTCTGCTTCAGACCAGGATCAAAAAAGCGTTGATGCCTTTCCTTAATAAATATGCTCCTGTCGGTTCACCGAGGCGAAATACGATAACAAAATACTATTATAAAGTTAGACGCTCAATTCTTGGTTAAGGCTGCTGGAGTAATATTATGAACAGTAAAAATATTTTAATTGTCGGCGCTGGTTTTTCTGGTGCGGTTATCGCCCGCCAGCTTGCTGAACAAGGCCATCGTATCAGAATTATCGACCAGCGGGACCACATTGGCGGTAACTCCTACGACGCGCGCGATCCGCAAACGGACGTTATGGTCCACGTCTATGGTCCGCATATCTTTCATACCGATAATGAAACAGTGTGGAACTATGTGACTCAGCACGCTGAGATGATGCCGTATGTGAACCGCGTCAAAGCAACCGTTAACGGACAAGTGTTCTCTCTGCCGATCAACCTGCATACCATTAACCAGTTTTTTGCCAAAACCTGTTCGCCAGATGAGGCCCGGGCGCTTATTGCAGAAAAAGGGGACAGTTCGATCGAGGAACCGAAGACGTTTGAAGAACAGGCCCTGCGTTTTATTGGTAAAGAGCTGTATGAGGCGTTCTTCAAAGGCTACACCATCAAGCAGTGGGGGATGGAGCCATCACAGCTTCCTGCGTCGATTCTTAAGCGCCTGCCGGTTCGTTTTAACTACGATGATAATTACTTTAACCACAGATTTCAGGGCATGCCGAAACTGGGTTATACGAAAATGATTGAGTCAATTGCCAATCATGAAAATATCACTATCGAACTTCAGCAGTCGTTCAACGCTGAAGAGAGAGAAAAGTACGATCATGTGTTCTATAGCGGGCCGCTGGATGCCTTCTATTCCTATCAATATGGCCGCCTGGGCTATCGTACTTTGGATTTTGAAAAATTCACCCGGCAGGGCGATTATCAGGGCTGCGCGGTGATGAATTACTGCTCACTGGATGTTCCTTACACCCGTATCACTGAGCATAAGTACTTTTCGCCCTGGGAAACCCATGAAGGGTCGGTATGCTATAAGGAGTACAGCCGCGAGTGCGGAGAAAATGATATTCCTTATTATCCGATTCGGCAGATGGGGGAGATGGCTTTACTCGATAAGTATTTGTCCCTCGCGGAAAGTGAAAAGAACATTACCTTTGTTGGCCGCCTTGGAACCTATCGATATCTGGATATGGATGTCACTATCGCAGAAGCATTAAATACAGCCGAGAAGTACTTATCTTCCCTTGATAATCATGAAGCTATGCCAGTGTTCACGGTTTCTGTGCGATGAATTGCTCCGCATTAATAGTCACTTATAATCGTTTAGAGAAGTTAAAAGTAACTATTGCCAACACAGTGAAATTAAATTTTACAGCGATAATGGTTGTCAATAACGGTTCCACGGATGGGACCCAGGAGTGGTTAGCCACCCTTAGCGACCCCCGCGTGATTGTCCTCAATCTACCCTCTAATACCGGTGGGGCGGGTGGTTTTAAGGCCGGGAGTCAATATTTATGCGACAACGTCGATAGCGACTGGGTTTTCTTTTACGATGATGACGCCTGGCCCGAGAGCGATGCGCTGGAAAAATTTGCCCATCTGGATAAGGCTAACTGTCGGGTGTTCACCGCTTTGGTAAAAGATCTCCGGGGGCAACCTTGTTCGATGAACATCCCTTTTGCTAAAGTACCGTCATCGTTTATCGACACATTACGCTACATCAAAAAACCGGCCGAGTTTCTACCGTTGATTTCCCGTTCGACCGCGGTACAAACGGTATCCTTTGTCGGGATGATTATTCAGCGAGATTTGCTGCGAAAGAATATACACAATATTCACGATGAGTTGTTTTTATATTTTGACGATCTCTACTTTGGCTATCAGTTGACGCTCGATGGCGAAGAGATTCGTTATTCGCCTGAGGTTGTCTTCTCGCACGATGTAAGTATTCAGGGGAAGTGCGTCTTTCCCGAATGGAAGGTTTATTACCTTAGTCGAAATCTTATTCTGGCGAAGAGAATTTTTCCGCGAGTTGCCATTTTTAGCCGTCTCTCAATCCTTTTGCGGTTGATTAAATATGTGTCAATATTGCCATGGCAACGCAATAAATTGTTATATTTTAAATGCTTGCGTCGTGGAGTTATCCATGGTGTAAAAGGAATCAGCGGTAAGAATCATTAAGTGGATATAGCAATGAAAAAACTGTGTTATTTCATAAACTCGGATTGGTATTTTGATTTGCACTGGATAGATCGTGCAATCGCCGCCCGAGATGCTGGTTATGAGATTCACATCATCAGTCATTTTGTCGATGGTAAAGTGCTGAATAAATTTAAAACATTTGGTTTTAAGTGTCATAACGTCCCACTTGATGCTCAATCATTTAATGCATTAACTTTCTTTCGGGCCTTTTTTGCCTCCCGAAGGATCATCAAAGAGATTAATCCCGACCTTTTACACTGTATTACAATCAAGCCATGTCTGATCGGTGGGCTTCTTTCGAGGGCAAATAATCGCCCGGTCATCGTGAGTTTTGTCGGCCTCGGGCGTGTATTTTCTTGTGATACGGGCTTGCTTAAGCTATTGCGCAATATCACTATCATGGCATATAAGTATATTGCCAGTAATAAGCGCAGTATATTTATGTTCGAACATGATAAAGATCGTAAAAAACTTGCGGGTTTTGTTGGGATTGACTATCAGCAGACTATTGTCATTGATGGCGCAGGTATCAACCCGGATATCTATAAATATTCTCTGGAGCAGGAGCGTGATGTTCCGGTGGTGCTGTTTGCCAGCAGAATGCTGTGGAGCAAAGGGCTCGGGGATTTAATTGAAGCCAAGAAAATCCTCGAATCCAGAAATATTCATTTTACGCTAAACGTTGCCGGGATACTTGTTGAAAACGATAAGGATGCCATTTCCCTTGCGGTCATTCAGCAATGGCATAAAGAAGGGCTGATTAACTGGTTAGGTCACAGTTCAAACGTCTGTGACTTGATCGAGGAGTCGAACATCGTGGCACTGCCTTCGATCTATTCAGAAGGCGTCCCGCGTATTCTGCTTGAGGCTTCCTCGGTTGGCCGGGCCTGCATTGCCTACGATGTTGGCGGCTGCGATAGCCTGATCATTAATAACGATAACGGCATTATCGTGAAAAGTAACTCGCCACAGGAGCTGGCCGATAAGCTTGAATTCTTGTTAGCCAATCCCAAAGCACGAGTAGAGATGGGCATCAAAGGACGGCAACGCGTTCAGGATAAGTTTTCTAGCGGTATGATAATCAGTAAGACCTTAAAGACTTATCATGATGTGGTTCAGGGATGATGTAACGCAAGAGATTACAGCTTCATGTAAATCAAACACCTCCGAAGCAGTTATATTTTATGCTATGTAACTGCTCTGCAAACGCATTATTTATGTTTAATGATTGCGTGCCTCTTATTTTGAAGGTGATTGAATGTCTGATGAATCAAGTAACGTTATTGTTTCCGTTATCATCCCCGTTCATAACGCCGCGGAATATATTTCCGAAACGCTTAATACGGTATTAACCCAGTCTTTAAAAGAGATTGAGATTATCATTGTTAACGATAATTCCACCGATAATACTCTGGATATTGTCGCTAAAATAGCCGATGAGGATTCGCGAGTCCGGGTGATAACCAACCCGAGCAACGTCGGCGGTGGCGAATCGCGAAATATCGGCTTACGTATAGCGACCGGCGAATACATTATTTTCCTCGACGATGATGATTACGCCGATAAAGAGATGTTAAAGAGAATGTCCGATCGGGCTACGGCCCTGCAAACGGATGTTGTTATCTGTCGGTGCCAGTCAATCGATCTGCAAACCAATACTCATTCTCCCATGCCTTTGTCCGCGCGGGAGGATTTACTGCCTGAAAAAGAGGTCTTCTCTTCACGGGATATTGCTGACGATTTTTTCAGAGCCTTTATATGGTGGCCATGGGATAAGCTCTTCAGACGCGAAGCTATTCTGGCAATGGGCCTGGAGTTTCAACCGCTGAGAACCACAAACGACCTGTACTTTGTGAGTGGTTTCATGCTGTTAGCAAACCGCATCTCGCTGGTTGATGAAATCTTAATCTCTCATACGATCAACCGTGCGAAGTCGCTTTCTGCCACCAGGGCACACTCGTGGCACTGCGCGCTGGAGGCATTAACTTCGCTACGTTCGTTTATGAAAGATCGTGATTTACTGCCGTCCAGAAGTCGTGATTTTAATAATTACGCCGTTGTTTTTCTGGAGTGGAACTTAAATACGATCTCGGGCCCTTCCTTTAAGCTGCTCTTCAACGATGTGAAGTCGTTCATCCTATCTTTAGAAATCGATCGTGATGACTTTTATGATGACTTTATTAAAGCTGCGCATGGCCGGATCGTTAATCAGTCAGCGGAAGAGTATATTTTTTCTCTGAAAGACAGAGTGTTGCGCGAGCTTGAACATGCACATATGTTGAATTCAACGCTGCAGGAAGAAATCACTTCGCTTAAACAGTCAACTTTATCTCAGCGAAGTGAAATTGATGTCCTGAAGGCGCAAGTGAGCGATAAAACCACGCTTATCCACGAATTTGAACAGCTAAAAACGCGTTTAGAGAACGAGCATCACACGCAACAGCAGAAATTACTCAGCGTCCACAATGAGCTCCAGGAGCTGACTCAGCGCTATAGCGATTTGGTTTCATCTTTGTCATGGAAAATGACGAAACCATTAAGGGTCGTCAAAGCGATAGCGGCGCGAAAAAAGCCATGACGACGCTAAACAGGTGATATCAACCAGCGCGCTGGCGAGGGTTATATTGCAAGGGAGGCGTTATGCCGCCTCCCTTTGATAACTTACTTATGCCTGCTCCGCAGGTTTTCCACCACATCCGTCAAATTCAGTCCCTGATCCTGCAGCAGCACCAGCAGGTGATACATCAAATCCGACGCTTCATTCTTCAGCTCGAACTGGTCATGCACCGTTGCGGCCAGCGCGGTCTCCACGCCTTCTTCTCCCACCTTCTGCGCTATCCGCTTGGTTCCGCTGGCGTACAGCTTCGCGGTATACGAACTCTCCGGGTCGGCGTGCTTGCGTTCCGCCAGCAGCTGCTCCAGCTGATATAAGAACAGCCACTGATGGCCGGTTTCGCCAAAGCAGCTTGAGGTGCCTTTATGGCAGGTTGGGCCAATCGGATTGACCAGCGCCAGCAGGGTATCGTTATCGCAATCCGGGGTGATGCTCACCACGTTGAGGAAATTGCCCGACGTTTCCCCCTTGGTCCACAGACGCTGTTTGGTCCGCGAATAAAAGGTTACTTTGCCGGTTTCTTCGGTTTTCGCCAGCGCATCCTGATTCATATAGCCCAGCATCAGCACTTCACCAGAGACGGCGTGCTGCACGATGACCGGCATCAGACCGTCGGTTTTTTGCCAATCCAGCTGTTCACTTAACATACCCTAATCTCCACGCCCTGTGCTGCCAGGTACGTTTTCAGTTCGCCAATGTTGATAATTTGCTTGTGGAACACCGAGGCGGCCAGCGCGCCGTCGACGTTAGCGTCGCGGAAGGCTTCCAGGAAGTGCTCCATAGTGCCCGCGCCGCCGGAGGCAATCAGCGGCACGCGGCACACGGCGCGCACCTTGCTTAACTGCTCCAGATCGTAGCCGTTACGCACGCCGTCCTGGTTCATCATATTGAGGACGATCTCGCCGGCCCCGCGCTTTTGCACTTCCTGCACCCAGTCCAGGGTTTCCCACTGCGTCACCCGCGTCCGGCTCTCATCGCCGGTATACTGGTTGACGTGATACTTGCCGCTCGCGGCGTCAAACCAGGTATCAATGCCCACCACAATACACTGCACGCCGAACCGATCGGCCAGGCGGGTAATCAGCGTCGGATCCGCCAGGGCAGGGGAGTTGATGGAGATTTTATCCGCGCCGAAGGAGAGGATTTGCGCCGCATCGTCCAGCGACTTAATGCCGCCGGCAACGCAGAACGGAATGTCGATCACTTCCGCGACCCGCGACACCCAGCTTTTATCCACCACGCGGCCGTCGCTGGAGGCGGTGATATCGTAGAACACCAGCTCATCCGCGCCTTCGTCGGCATAGCGTTTAGCCAGCGGGACGATATCGCCGATGATTTCGTGATTACGGAACTGCACGCCTTTCACTACCTGGCCGTCGCGAACGTCAAGACAGGGGATTATCCGTTTTGCCAGCATTGAATGGCCTCCGTTACGTTAAATTTACCTTCCAGCAGCGCCCGGCCGACAATCACCCCGCGCACTCCGGTTCCGCGCAGCGCGGCGATATCATTGAGATCGCCAATGCCGCCGGAAGACTGAAACGCCACCTGCGGATAGCGGGCGCAGACTTCTTCATACAGCGAGACGTTCGACCCAGCCAGCGTCCCGTCGCGGGAAATATCGGTGCACAGCACGTGCTGCAGGCCGACGGACTGATAGCTCTCCACCAGTTCTTCCAGGGTCACGCCGGAGTTCTCCTGCCAGCCGCTGACCGCCACCTGCTTGCGGCCTTCCGCGTCGATCCGCACATCAAGCGCCAGCACCAGATGCTGCGGGCCAAAACGTTTAAACCAGCCTTTCACCACTTCCGGCGACTTCACCGCCGTCGAACCCACCACCACGCGCGCCACGCCCGCTTCAAGCAGGGCGGCCACGTCTTCTTCCGTCCGCACGCCGCCGCCAACCTGCACCGGCACATTTACGCCGGCAACCAGCGTTTTCAGCAGCGGGATCTGGCGCTTCGCCGGATCTTTCGCCCCGGTCAGATCGACGAGATGCAGCACTTCGGCCCCTTGCGCGGCATAGGATTGCAGGCGCGGCAGCGGATCGTTGCCGTAGTCGCGCTGCTGGCCATAATCGCCCTGATGGAGACGGACGACCGTGCCGTCAATTAAATCTAAAGCAGGAATGATCATCACATCTCCAGGAAGTTTTTCAGCAGCTGCGCCCCGGCGCTACCGGAGCGTTCAGGGTGGAACTGGACGCCAAAAAAGTTATCTTTTTGTACCGCCGCGGTGAAGGCCTCGCCGTAGCTGCACTGGGCGATGGTATTGACGTTGACCGGCATCGCGTAGCTGTGGACGAAGTAAAAATACGCCCCGTCTTCAATACCGCGAAACAGACGATCGCCCGCTTTGGCATACACCTGGTTCCAGCCCATATGCGGCAGCGGCAGGCCGTGGTCGGTCATTTTCGGCACGTCCTGCTCGATAATGCCCAGCAGGTCGACGCCGTTGTTCTCTTCGCTGCGTTTTCCCAGCAGCTGCATGCCGAGGCAAATGCCCAGCACCGGCTGGGTACAGGCTTTAATCAGTTCGATTAACTCGCGCTCGCGCAGCTGGTCCATCGCCGCCTGAGCCGTTCCGACCCCCGGTAGAAACAGCTTATCGGCGCGCAGCACCACATCCGGGTCGCGGCTGACCTGCGGCTCGTAGCCGTGGCGGCTCACCGCGGATTTCACCGAATTGAGGTTGGCGCAGCCGGTATCGAGGATCACCACGTTCATCAAAGTACCCCTTTCGAAGACGGCAGCGTGTCGCCCTGGACGCGAATCGCCTGGCGTAGCGTGCGGCCGAAGGCCTTAAACAGGCTCTCTACGCGGTGGTGGTCGTTTTTGCCCTTGGTTTTCAGGTGCAGAGTGACCGCCATGGTATAGGAGAGCGAGCGGAAGAAGTGTTCCACCATCTCGGTGCTCAGATCGCCAACGCGCTGATAGGTAAAGTCGGCTTTATATTCAAGGTGCGGGCGGCCGGAGATATCCAGCGCGCAGCGGGCCAGACATTCGTCCATCGGCAGCACAAAGCCGAAACGGCCGATGCCGCGCTTATCGCCGAGCGCCAGCTTCAGCGCTTCGCCCAGCGCCAGCCCGGTATCTTCCACGGTGTGGTGATCGTCGATATACAGATCGCCGCCAACGTTAACCTCCAGGCGGAAGCCGCCGTGGGTAGCGATTTGGTCAAGCATATGATCGAAGAAACCGACGCCGGTAGAGATTTTGCTGCCGCCTTCGCGGTCCAGCCACACTTTCACATCCACCTGGGTCTCTTTGGTGATGCGCTCAACGTGGGCGTAGCGGTCGCGGCGGGTCAGCTGTTCGCAAATGGTCGGCCAGTCCAGCTGTTCGCGGTCATAGCGCAGGCCGGTAATGCCCATGTTATCCGCCAGCTGAATATCGGTCGCGCGGTCGCCAATCACGTAGCTGTGGGCGGTGTCCATCACCCCTTGTTCCAGCCACGGCAGCACCAGCCTGGTTTTCGGTTTGCGGCAGTCGCAGTTATCCGTCGGGAGATGTGGGCAAATCAGCACTTCGTCAAAGTTGACGCCCTGGGAGGCGAAAATCTGCATCATCAGGTTGTGCGGGCCGTCGAACTCGTCCTGCGGCAGGCTGGCGGTTCCCAACCCATCCTGGTTGGTGATCATCACCAGCTTGTACCCTTCCTGCTGCAGCTTGAGCAGGGCCGGGATCACCTGCGGCTCAAACGCCAGCTTATCGAAGCGGTCTACCTGAAAATCAACCGGTGGCTCGGAAATCAGCGTACCGTCACGGTCAATAAAGAGAAACTTCTGGGTCATACATTCTCCGCAGTCAAAGCGTCAATGACGCGCTGGCTCTCTGCACGGGTACCGATAGTGATACGCAAACAGCCGCTTAATGAAGGTTGTTTATTCTGGTCACGTAAGATAATGCCCTGATCCCACAAAGATTTAAACACCGCGCTGGAGGCGACGATCCGCGCCAGAACGTAGTTGCTCTCGGAATCGAACACCTCTTCAACGCAGGCAATGCCGCGCAGCTGGCTTACCAGATAATCGCGTTCGGCGAGGATCTGCGCCACGCGCGCCCGCATGGCGGCAATGCCTTCCGCGCTGAGCGCCTGGGCGGCGATATCGGCCACCGGCGTGGAGAGCGGATAAGGCGCGATAACCTTCATCAGCACGTTAATCACCTCGGCGTTGGCGAGAGTGAAACCGCAGCGCAGGCCAGCCAGGGCGAAGGCCTTGGAGAGGGTACGCAGAATCGCCAGGTGCGGATACTCGTTCAGCCAGGTCGCCAGCGTCGCCTGCGGGCAGAATTCGATATAGGCTTCATCCGCGACCACGATGGCTTTGCCGCGCGTCATCTCCAGCAGGGTACGAAAATCTTTCGGGTTGATAATCTGCCCGGTCGGGTTATTCGGGCTACAAACGAAAACCACTTTCACGCCGTCGAGATTGGCCGCGATGCCCGGCAGATCCAGCTGCCAGTCGGCGAGCGTCGGCACCGTGCGGCAGGTCACGCCGATGGTTTCGGCGCTGACGCTGTACATGCCGTAGGTCGGCGGGCAATAGAGCACCGCGTCCTGGCCCGGCTCGCAGAACGCGCGGATCAGCAGTTCAATACCTTCGTCGGCGCCGCGACTGACCAGCACCTGCTCCGGCTTGACGCCCGCATACTGTGCGTAGCGTTCAATGACCGCTTTCGGCTGCGGTTCCGGGTAACGGTTCATCGTCTGCTCGGTCAGCTGGAACTCTACCGCGGTAGGGAATTCGTTGGCGTTCAGCCAGACGTCGCCTTTACCCCCGAGACGGCGAGCTGATTGATACGGCGTCAGCGCGCGGACGTTGGCGCGGGCTAAATCTTCAATGCTCATGCTTGCTCCTTAAGGGCTGCGACGCGCAGCGTAACGGCGTTTTTGTGGGCGTCCAGGCGCTCGGCGGCGGCCAGAATTTCAATCGTTGAGGCGAGGGCGGCAAACCCGTCGCGCGACAGCTCCTGCACGGTCATACGTTTCTGGAAATCCGCCAGGCCGAGGCTGGAGCAGGTCGCGGTGTAGCCGTAGGTCGGCAGCACGTGGTTGGTGCCGGAGGCGTAATCACCGGCGGATTCCGGCGACCAGTCGCCGAGAAATACCGAACCGGCGCTGGTGATACCGTCGACCAGTTCGCGGGCGTTACGGGTCTGAATAATCAGGTGCTCCGGGCCGTACTGGTTGGAAATCGCCACGCACTGGGCGATATCGCGCGCCACGATGATGCGGCTGGCGGAAAGCGCGCCGCGGGCGGTTTCCGCCCGGGACAGCGCGGCCAGCTGGCGCTCAACGGCTTGCGCGACGCGGGTGGCCATCTCGCTATCCGGCGTCAGCAGGATCACCTGCGAATCCGGGCCGTGCTCGGCCTGGGAAAGCAGGTCGGACGCGACGAAATCCGGGGTGGCGCCGCTGTCGGCGATCACCAGCACTTCCGACGGCCCGGCGGGCATATCGATAGCCGCGCCGTCAAGACGCTGGCTCACCTGGCGCTTGGCTTCGGTCACGAAGGCGTTGCCAGGGCCAAAGATTTTATCGACCTTCGCCACCGATTCGGTGCCGAACGCCAGGGCGGCAATCGCCTGCGCGCCGCCGACGTTAAAGATATTGCGCACGCCGCACAGCTGGGCGGCATAAAGGATTTCATCAGCAATCGGCGGCGGCGAGCACAGCACCACCTGCTGGCAGCCGGCGATGCGCGCCGGCGTTGCGAGCATCAGCACCGTTGAGAACAGCGGCGCCGAGCCGCCGGGAATATATAAGCCGACGGAGGCGATAGGGCGGGTCACCTGCTGGCAGCGCACGCCCGGCAGGGTTTCAACATCCACGGCCTGCAGTTGCTGCGCGTTGTGGAAGGTTTCGATATTTTTGACCGCCACGGCCATCGCCTGCTTGAGCTCGTCGCTCAGGCGCGCGCCGGCGGCGGCAATCTCTTCGTCGCTAACCTTCAGCGCCTTGACGTCGGTTTTGTCGAATTTCGCGCTGTATTCACGCAGGGCCGCATCGCCGTTGTCTTTGACGTTAGTGAGGATCTCCGACACCGTCTTGCTGATGCTCCCGGAGGCGGAAATGGCCGGGCGCGTTAAGAGTTGTTGCTGTTGTTCTGCGCTACAGCCGTTCCAGTCGATAATTGTGTTGAAGCTCATGGTTGTTTCCCCTGTTTATCCCGTGACCGACCCGCCGGATTACTCCATCATCTTCTCAATCGGCAGGACCAGAATGGAGCTGGCGCCCAGCGCTTTCAGTTTTTCCATGGTTTCCCAGAACAGGGTTTCGCTGCTCACCATGTGCATCGCCACGCGCTGCTTGTCGCCGGCCAGCGGCAGAATGGTCGGGCGCTCGGCGCCGGGCAGCAGGGCGATGACTTCTTCCAGGCGTTCGGTCGGCGCGTGCATCATGATGTATTTTGATTCGCGGGCCTGAATCACGCCCTGAATACGGGTTAGCAGGCGGTCAATCAGCTGCTGTTTGCTATCGGCCATCTCGCCGTCGCGCTGGATCAGGCAGGCTTTGGAGCGGAACATCACTTCCACTTCGCGCAGGCCGTTCGCTTCGAGTGTCGCGCCGGTTGAGACCAGGTCGCAGATCGCGTCAGCCAGACCGGCGCGCGGGGCCACTTCAACCGAGCCGTTCAGCAGGCAGGATTTGAACGAGATGCCTTTCTGGTCAAGGTAGCGCTTCAGCAGGTGCGGGTAGGAGGTGGCGATGCGTTTGCCGTTAAGCATCGCCGGGCCGTCCCAGGGTTCATCCGCCGGGGTCGCCAGCGACAGGCGGCAGCCGCCGAAGTCGAGACGGCGCAGGGTGAAGTAGCGCGGATCTTCGCCCTGAGCGCGGCGGCTCAGCAGTTCTTCTTCCAGCACGTTTTCGCCGATAATCCCCAAATCGACCACGCCGTCCATGATAAGGCCCGGAATATCGTCATCTCGCACGCGCAGAATATCGATAGGCATATTTTCCGCCAGCGCGATCAGGCGCTGGGTGTGCAGATTCACTTTGATGCCGCAGCGGCTGAGTAATTCGCGTGAATCTTCGCTTAAACGCCCTGATTTCTGAATAGCTATGCGTAAACGGCTGTTGTCTAACATTCTTATTTTCCTCTGTAACCCTGTCTGAATCTGTCCGAATTCGGTCCAAAAAAAAGCCCCCGGAAGCGAATCTTCCGGGGGCTCTCTTTGCGTTCATGCACCACTGGAAGATCCAAACGTCTTCCAGCACACATCGCCTGAAAGACTAGTCAGGATGATGGTGATGATGGTGGTTTTTAAATTGAACGCTGTTCATAAAATTCTCTGTGAATGACTATGCATTTGATGCCTTTTAACCTAAACCACTTTACTCGCATAAAGCAAGGGCTTTTTTCTATCATTAATTCATTTCATATTGACCGAAGAAATTGTCAGTTGCCGCCGGCTGGCGTAGCCTTAAGTCAGCACAGCGAAAAGTCAGGAGCAAGGGGATGAAGAAGGTCGCGATTGTAGGTTTAGGATGGCTGGGTATGCCGCTTGCGCTGTCGTTGATGTCGCGGGGATGGCAGGTGACCGGCAGTAAGACCACGCAGGATGGCGTGGAGGCGGCGCGGATGTGCGGCATCGACAGCTATCCGCTGCGTCTGGAGCCGCAGCTGGTCTGCGACACCGAGGATCTGGATGCCTTAATGAACGTCGACGCGCTGGTGATTACTTTACCGGCGCGGCGGACCGGTCCCGGCGAGGACTTTTACCTTCAGGCGGTACAGGAAATCGTTGATACCGCGCTGGCGCATCACGTGCCGCGCATCATATTCACCAGCTCAACGTCGGTTTACGGCAACGCCAGCGGCACGCTAAAGGAGAACTCCCCCCGTAACCCGCAAACCGCCAGCGGACGGGTGCTGAAAGAGTTGGAGGACTGGCTGCATAACCTTCCCGGCACCTCGGTGGACATTCTGCGCCTCGCCGGGCTGGTGGGGCCGTCCCGTCATCCGGGGCGCTTCTTTGCCGGGAAATCCGCGCCGGACGGCCAGCACGGCGTCAATCTGGTGCATCTCCAGGATGTGATCGCCGCGATCGAACTGTTATTGCAGGCTCCGAAAGGCGGGCGCATCTATAATATATGTGCGCCTAAGCATCCCGCGCGCGGCGTCTTTTATCCGCAGATGGCCCGCGAGCTTGGGCTTCCCGTCCCCGTATTCTCTGATAACCCGGAGAACGGTAGCGGCAAGATCGTGGATGGCAGCCGTATTTGCAACGAACTGGGATTTGAGTACCAGTACCCCGACCCGCTGGTGATGCCGATGGAGTAATGCGCCAGCGGTGAATCGCGTACCGTAAGGGGGTAGCGATGAAACCACTGCTGGATGTGCTCGTCATTCTTGATGCCCTCGACAAAGAGGGCAGCTTTGCCGCCGCCTCGGCGAAGCTCTATAAAACGCCGTCGGCGCTGAGCTATACCATTCATAAGCTGGAAAGCGATCTCAATATTCAACTTCTCGACCGCAGCGGCCACCGGGCGCGCTTCACCCGTACCGGGCAGATGCTGCTGGAAAAGGGGCGCGACGTGCTGCACACCGCCCGCGAACTGGAAAAGCAGGCCGTCAGGCTGCATCAGGGCTGGGAAAATGCGCTGATACTCAACGTCGACGCTACCTTTCCGTTCTCGCTGCTGGCCCCGTCGATCGCGGCGTTTTATCGCCAGCATCACGCCACCCGTCTTGAATTCCGCCGCGATACCCTCGGCGCAAACTGGCAGACGCTGGTGGAAGGGCGGGCGGATCTTCTGCTCGGCGCGCTGGGCGACCCCCCGGCGCTCAGCGGCTACGGCTCTGTTCTACTGGGGGAGGGGGCGCAGGCGTTTGTCGTTGCGCCCCAGCATCCGCTTGCGCAGATTGCCGGTCCTGTGGGCTGGCGGACGCTGCGCCGCCATCGCGCGATTACCACCGACGGCGCGTGGCCGCAGGCCGACGGTCAGGAGAGCCTGACGGTATTCGATCTTTCCGCCCAGCTGATGCTGCTGTGCGCCGGACTGGGCTGGAGTTATTTACCGCTATTTCAGGTGCAGCCTTTAATCGCCCGCGGCGAGCTACTGATAATAAAAACGACGGTCCCCGAACCGGTCAATCGCGCATGGATAGGCTGGAATGAAGACGTTTGCGGGCAGGCGGGCGAGTGGTGGCGAAAGGAGATATTAGCAAATAGTGCTATCCATCAGGTCTATAATACTAAAATCGTATGAATATTAATCTGTTAGAGAATTACCAAGATTATTAAGCCTTGTAACATCTTGTCATCGGGCCAGCAGTTGTTGCAAAATACGCGTCCTGAAAATCAGAAACTGGCCGACGCTTTTTTAAAGTGTCGGTTATTTTTTTGGTTGAAAGACACATCATTCAATACCAAGAGGCCGGGCTTCGTACCGGATAGATATTTACTAAAAACCGACAGTGGTTGTCGCTGAGGAATACAAAGAAATGGGGCAATTTTTTGCTTACGCGCTGGCGTTCACCGTAAAAGGGGATAACTATGTCGCATAACGCTACTCCAAAAACCTCTCGCGTGGAATTACGTAAAACGCTTACGTTGATTCCGGTTGTCATGATGGGCCTGGCCTATATGCAGCCGATGACGCTGTTCGATACGTTTGGTATCGTCTCTGGATTGACTGATGGTCACGTAGCGACGGCTTACGCCTTCGCGCTGATCGCCATTCTCTTCACGGCGCTGAGCTACGGTAAACTGGTTCGCCGTTTCCCGTCGGCGGGTTCCGCCTATACCTACGCGCAGAAATCCATTAGCCCGGCCGTCGGCTTTATGGTGGGCTGGTCATCGCTGCTGGACTACCTGTTCATGCCGATGATCAACATTCTGCTGGCCAAAATTTATTTTGAAGCGCTGGTGCCTTCTATTCCTTCGTGGATCTTCGTTGTCGCGCTGGTGGCCTTTATGACCATCTCCAACCTGCGCAGCATCAAGACCGTGGCGAACTTCAATACCCTGATCGTTATCCTGCAGATGGGTATCGTGGCGGTGATTGTTGGCCTGATTATCTACGGCGTTATGCACGGCGAAGGCGCGGGCACGCTGACCAGCACCCGTCCATTCTGGTCTGAAGGCGCGCACGTGGTGCCGATGATTACCGGCGCGACCATCCTGTGCTTCTCGTTCCTCGGCTTCGACGGCATCTCTTCGCTGTCTGAAGAGACCAAAGACGCGGAGCGCGTGATCCCGAAGGCTATCTTCCTGACCGCGCTGATTGGCGGCCTGATCTTTATCGGCGCTTCCTACTTCCTGCAGCTGTACTTCCCGGACATCTCGCGCTTTAAAGATCCGGACGCCTCGCAGCCTGAAATCATGCTGTACGTGGCGGGCAAAACCTTCCAGTGGGGCGTGCTGATTTTCTCCAGCGTTACCGTACTGGCATCCGGCATGGCCGCGCATGCGGGCGTTTCCCGTCTGATGTACGTGATGGGCCGCGACGGCGTGTTCCCGACGCGTTTCTTCGGCTACGTGCATCCGAAATGGCGTACTCCGGCATGGAACGTGCTGCTGGTTGGCGCGATCGCGCTGCTGGCGATTAAATTCGACCTCGTCACGGCGACGGCGCTGATTAACTTCGGCGCGCTGGTGGCGTTCACCTTCGTTAACCTGTCGGTGATCTCCCAGTTCTGGATCCGTGAAAAGCGCAACAAAACGCTGAAAGACCACTTCAACTATCTGATTCTGCCGGTCTGCGGCGCGCTGACCGTCGGCGCACTGTGGATTAACCTCGAAGAGAGCTCCATGGTTCTCGGCCTGATCTGGGGCGGTATTGGTCTGGTCTACCTGGCCTGCGTGACCAAAAGCTTCCGCAACCCGGTGCCGCAGTACGAAGACGTCGCATAATCACATTTGATGATGTGAAAAGCCGGAGGGAAACCTCCGGCTTTTTTGTTTGCAGCGCCCCCTTCGGGAAACGGCTACTCAAAACAGGCGCTGCGTTCCCAGCACTCGTCGCAGCTTGGCGAACGGCAGATAACTTCCCCCTGCTGCAGCAAACAGCGCTGACGATAAAAGAACTTTTTCCAGCGCATATTGTGTTCGTTCATCACCACCAGCTGTGGAAAGCAGTCGCTCATCAGCAGGCGCAATTCGGCGCGCGATGCCAGACCAAGATCCTGCCAGAGATGGTTAAACGCCAGCGAAACCTCGGCGATAATCTGCGCCATCGGCCCGGCATCTTGCTGCATCCAGCCCGCCAGCCAGGCGCCCAGCTGCTGGCGCTCCTCTTCGCGGGTGGCGTTGAGCTCCGCCATCAGGCGGCGACGGGTGAGCGTCTCGCCGTCGAGCGGCGTTTCCACCTCGCCCAGGCGCCGGCGCAGCGCCTGCCAATCGCGCGGGCTAAGCCCCATGCGCAGCGGAAAGCTGCCTTTCCCCGCGTGGTACAGCAGCCATAAGCGCCGCAACCAGTCGAGCGGCGGCATCAGGCGACCCCCTTATGCGGCAACGCGGCAGGCCAGCTCCCCCGACGCTGTTGCCACCACGCGGGCAGCACTTCGGAGACCGGCCGCCACGCGCCGTCAACGCAGGGTTCAATGCCTTCCTGTTCCAGCTGTTGCCACGGCGTATGGCCGATACGCACGCAGAATACGGCTTTAACGTCCGCCAGCAGTTCGAGGATCGCCGCAAACCGGGCTGCGTTATCCTGCGGCTCGCAGTCATCGCGCCCCTGACAATATTTGGGCGTAAAGCGCTCGTTGACCAGCACCATACCGGCGGCCGAGAGGCTGTAAATGTAGAACCGGTCGGCGTGACCAAAGTGACAATCAATGACGTCCCCGCGGCTTGACGCCACGGCGACCAGGCAGGCGTCATCGGCTTCAGATTCGCCGCGGGTCGCAATGCTGGCGTGCAGCTGCGCGCGCTGGTGGAGGATCGGCAGCCAGGCCGGGAGACTCTCTGGCGCCGGAAGCTGGGTAAACTGCTGGCTGCGGTCTTCGCCGAGCATCCCAATGGCGTCGGCGCGACACTGGTGGCAGTGGGTCATCTGCGGCATCACTTCGCCGCACCGGCCGCGGGTGGCGGCGAGCGTCTCGGCGTCCGGCTCCGGCTGGCCGTTGAGGCCAAACACCGTGCCGTGCTCCGGCCTGGCGATCAGCGGCATAATATTATGGATAAACGCGCCGCTGGCCCGCAGCGCGCGGCTCACGTCGGCCATGCCGCTATCGTTGATACCGGGGATCAGCACCGAATTTATTTTCACCAGCACGCCTTTGGCGGTCAGCCTGCGTACGCCCTCAAGCTGACGGGCAATCAGGATCTCTCCCGCTTCGCGCCCGCTGTAGCGTTCGCCGTCCAGCCATAGCCAGGCGTAGATTTGCGCGGCAATCTCCGCGTCGAGGGTGTTAATGGTGACCGTGACGTGGTCAACGCCGACATCCAGCAGGCGGTCCACCGCGTCAGGCAGCATCAGTCCGTTGGTCGACAGGCATAATTTCAGGTCCGGCAGCTGTTCGCGGATCAGCTCCAGGGTGCGAAAGGTGCGGGCGATATTGGCGAGCGGATCGCCGGGCCCGGCGATGCCCACCACCGAAAGCTGCGGGATCGCCTGCGCGACCTGACGCACTTTCACGACCGCCTGTTCAGGCGTCAGCAGCGTTGACGATACCCCGGGGCGGGACTCGTTGCTGCAATCGAATTTGCGATTACAGTAGTTGCACTGCAAATTGCAGGCGGGCGCGACGGGCAGATGCATCCGCGCGAAACGGTGATGCCCATGGCGAGAGTAGCAGGGGTGCGCGGCAGCTTTATCGGCCACAAGCGGCGTCAATGCGCTGTCATCCGCCGGGCGGCAGGCTTTGCCGCCAGAAAAAGAGGAGCAGGAAGTCATGGTCGTACCTTCGTGGTTGGGCGATACCTTCCTGCTGCAAATGCTGTACCAGAGGTTAATTTCGCAACCGCATGAAAAGTAGACTTTTTAACCGGCAACCCGCGTCCCTGAATTGTCGCAATTCCGCCGCGCTGGCGACAATGTCCTGAATCTCACATAAGGCTTCACAGTCGCGGCATGGTGATATCCATAATCTGAATGCGATACGCCACCTGGCGCGGGGTCATGCCGAGCAGCCGCGCCGCTTTGGCCTGCACCCAGCCCGCTTTTTCCAGGGCGGCGATCAGCCGTTGGCGCTCGTCGAGGCTGTTATCGAGCCAGCCGTCCTCCGCCGGGCCGCTGCTGGCGAGCGCTTTCGGCGGGTTATCGCGATGGTTGAACAGAATCACGTCCCGGTCTATCAGGCCGCTTTCCGACAGCACCGCCGAACGTTCGAGACAGTTTTCCAGTTCGCGCACGTTTCCCGGCCAGCTGTACTCCATCAGCAGGCGAATCGCCCCATCGCTGATGCGCAGCGTTCGCCCCTGGCTGTGGGCGATTTTTCGCACCAGAAAGTGCGCCAGCTCGGCGATATCCTCCTGGCGCTCGCGCAGCGGCGGCAGCGCGATAGGCATTACGTTCAGGCGGTAGTATAGATCCTCGCGGAAATGACCCAGCCGCACCTCCTCTTCCAGATGGCGGTTGGTCGCCGCGATAATGCGCACGTTGACCCGCAGGGTTTCGTCGCCGCCGACGCGCTCCATCTCCCCCTCTTGCAGAATACGCAGTAGCTTAGCCTGAAACGAGGCGCTGCTTTCGCCGATCTCATCGAGGAATAAGGTGCCGCCGTCCGCCAGCTCAAAGCGGCCTTTCCGCTGGCGCACCGCGCCGGTAAACGCGCCTTTCTCATGACCAAACAGCTCGCTCTCCAGCAGGTTGTCCGGCAGCGCCGCGCAGTTAAATTTGACGAACGCCGCGGCGGCGCGCGGAGAATTATGGTGGATGGCGTTGGCGATGAGCTCTTTCCCGGTGCCGCTCTCGCCGCGTACCAGCACCGTGGTATCCCAGCGGGAAACCTGACGAATAATATCCATAATCTGCCGCATCGCCGGACTTTTACCGACCATATTTTCCAGGCCGAAACCGCGCGAAGGGGTACAGGCGCGCGGGCGCTCTATTCTGGGGCTCTGCTGCGGCGCCTGCGCGGCGGAGGTTGGCAGGATCATCAGGCGAATCGTCTGGGCGATCAGATTGGCGACGGTTTCGAGAAAGCGCGTGCAGGCGGGCAGCCGCTCTTCCTGACGCGCCATCGGCTGCGCCGCCAGTACGCCGATGGGCCGGGAGTGGGGGCCCATCAGCGGAACGGCGATAAACGGCAGGTCATAGTCGTACAGGCTCAGACGATCGAGAAAACGCTGGTCGTCGGCGACGCGCGGCAGCACCAGCGACTGGCCCTGCGCCAGCACGGTACCGACTAATCCTTCCCCCGGCCGGTAGCGAATTTGCGTACTGCCGGGCAGCGTCTGGTCTTCCGTTTGCTGCAGCGCTTCGATGCTCAGGATCTCCTGCTGGCTGTCGTACAGGCAAATCATCCCGTGCTGCATAAACGCATCGTTATGTAGCACGCTCAGGACCTCCTGCAGGGTTTTGCTCGCTTCGGTGGCGCGACTCAGCACCACGCTTATCCGCTGCATGGCGGTAAACTGCTGGGAGAGATCGAAACGTCTGACGGTGGTGTCCGAATCGGATTTATGGATCATTGCTCACCTCCGGTCAGGGTATTAAAGAGCGGGAAACGCAGAACCAGGCTGGTGCCTCCCTGCGGTCGCGAAGCCAGTTCAATCGCGCCGCGGTGGTAGGCGACCAGCGTTTGGATCAGCCGCAGCTCCATCCCTTTGCCGGGAGAGTTTAGGGCATCGGGGGAGTGGGCGTAGCGCACCTGCAGCAGCGGGACATTGTCGTTGAGATACAAAGAGAGCCAGCCCTCGTCCTCTTCGGCGTAAAGCTCGATCTCCAGCGGTACGGAGGGTAGCTCGGCGGCGAGGGCCAGCGTCCGGTCGAGCCATAAACTCAAGCAGGCCAGCAGCTGGGTACGCTGGCCGAAGCCGACCAGATGCGGCGATGCCATGTCCACCTGCAGCCGCGCGCGATCGTCAAAGCGGGTGCGGTAGAGGGCGTACAGGTCGTCAAAAAAGGGCTGAAGCGGCCAGACGGCATTGCTTTCCAGCTCAAGAGAAGGGCGGCAGCGCTGCAGGCGCGCCATGGCCTCTTCACCTTCGCGCCACGCCGCGTCCAGCGCCACGTTGCCGCTGCCTTCGCCGTTCAGCCGGCGGGCCGCCGCCAGCATATTGATTGGGCAATTAAGCTGAATCAGCGCCGCGTCCAGCGACTCGCGAATCGCGGCCAGCAGCTTACCGGCGGTCATTTGCTGTTTCAGACGGTCGAGCCGGCCCTGCTCCTGCTGCTGGCGCTGCTGGGTACAGTCGGCGATCACCACCAGCGTGCGCGCCGGGGCGCTGTCGACGAAGTAGCGGCTGGCTTCTTCACTCACGCCGGGCAGCGCCCAGCAGGTCACCGACAGCCAGCGGACCGCGCCGCGAACCACCACCGGCAGGATTTGCTCCGCGCCGGGCCCCATTTTGCGCGGGGAAACCTGGAGCTCGACCAGCAGCTCTTTCCCGCCGCAGTCCGCGCAGAACGTTTTGTAGGCGAGATTATCCATCACCACCCGATCCTGCTCATCGACCACGACCACGGCGGCGGGGATGTTATTGAGCACCGCTTCCATTAGCGTCATATGATTGCGCAGCCGCTGTTCCAGGGTATAGCTGACGCTGATATCCCGCTGCATCGCCAGATAATGCTCCAGCTCGCCCTGCGGATTCAGCACCGGCGTGATATCGATATCTACCAGATACAGGCCGCCGTCGCGGCGCTGATTAATTAGCTGACCGCGCCACGGCTGGCGCTGGAGCAGGGTTTGCCACATCTCCTGGTAGATCTCGCGCGGCGTCTGGCTGCTGGCCAGCAGGCGCGGGTTTTGATTGAGCAATTGCGCCAGCGAGTATCCAGTCTGGCGGCAAAAGGCCGGGTTGGCGTAGATAATATTCGCCCGGGCATCGGTGAGGGAAATCGCTACCGATGCCTGTTCGACCATTGTAAAAAACAGCCCCGGATGTTGTTGAGTCAGCGCACCGGCAATCGCCTCGGGTACGGCGTTATCGAGCATCATATTCAGGGTCATCGCAAACTCCTGTGTCGCAGTTATGACAATTTGTCCGACACCGTGACAGGGACGCCGCGGTGTTTTCCGAACGGTGATAACCATGCAAACCGTGCGCCCTTATCGGCGTGATGTGCAGAAACATTGATCCGGTAGGGGAAAAGCGGGCGCTTTTTGCATTTTAAGTGCCCCGCCAGCCCCGCCGCGCGCGGCGGGAAGAGGCTGAAGCGATCGTTTTGGGGCAGGGATGGGCCGCGATAGTGCAAAGCAACCTGGCACAGCCTTCGCAATACCCCTGCGAGAACGCGTATTTTCAACCCCCTTTTCCGACAGGAGCGCAACATGGCGAACATTGGTATTTTCTTTGGCACCGATACCGGTAAAACCCGCAAAATCGCGAAAATGATTCACAAGCAGCTGGGCGAGCTGGCGGATGCCCCGGTCAACATTAACCGCACGACGCTGGACGACTTTATGGCCTATCCGGTGCTGCTGCTGGGCACGCCGACGCTCGGCGACGGCCAGCTGCCGGGGCTGGAGGCCGGATGCGAAAGCGAGTCATGGAGCGAATTTATCAGCGGCCTCGACGACGCCAGCCTGAAAGGGAAAACCGTGGCGCTGTTCGGCCTCGGCGATCAGAGAGGCTATCCGGACAACTTCGTCAGCGGGATGCGCCCGCTGTTCGACGCCCTGAGCGCGCGCGGCGCGCAGATGATTGGCAGCTGGCCAAATGAGGGTTATGAATTCAGCGCGTCCTCGGCGCTGGAAGGCGACCGCTTTGTTGGGCTGGTGCTGGATCAGGATAACCAGTTCGACCAGACCGAAGCGCGTCTGGCGAGCTGGCTTGAGGAGATTAAACGCACCGTGCTGTAGGCGTAAACGGGTAGCCGCCGAGGCTACCCGCACAGCCCCGGCTGACGGGAAATCATCTGTTCCAGCCACTGGCGCTGATGGCGCTGCTGGCTCTGCTGCCAAAGATAATCGCGCGCGCTCTCCAGCGCCTGCTGCGGCTCCATGGGCGCGGCGGGGCGAATCGCTTCGCACCATAAAAGATGCCAGCCCAATTCGCTGGCGATGGGAAGGCTTAGCGCGTTTTCCGCCAGTGAAAACAGCGCGGTCTCGAGCTGCGGATAGAGCAGGCCGCGGCTAATCCAGCCTAAACGACCCTCTTCCAGCGCGCTCGGGCAGTGGGAATAGCGCTGGGCCAGCGGCGCGAAAGCGTCCCGCGAGGCGTTGATTTGCCGATACAGGCCGAGGATCCGCTGGTGCACGGCTTCGCGGTCGTTATCGACCGTCAGCAGTAAATGGCGGGTCAGACGCTGTTCCGGGCGCATAAACTGCGTCTGGTGGCGCAGATACCATGCCTGTACCGTAGAGAGATCCGGCTGCGGCGCCTGGCGGGCGATATCGGCAAAGGCGAGTTCCAGCCGGGCGTGATGGCGCACGATGGCAGCGCGCTCGGGCGGCGTAAAATCCCCCTCGTCGAGCCAGATGGCAAGGGAGGCGGCGATATTCTCCAGCAACGCCGCCGGAATATCGCCTTCAGGGACCCGCGCGACGATCGTCTGCTCCATATGGCACTGGCGTTGCCAGGCCTGTTCAAAAACCGGCGTATCGGCCGGATCCAGGGCCGCCGGATCGCGATTCCAGCGGCTGCGCGCTAGCCGCTGCCGGGCAAAACGTTGCCATGGGTTCATTCTTCTCTTTCCTCTATAAGGGCGATGGCCTGCGCCGGGACCCTGAACCAGCGGCCGCTAAAGTCGACGGTGTAGCTGTCGCCGAGCTCTCCCCGATCGGTAGCCTCAACGCGTCCCCGCTGGCCGGCGCTCACGACCACATCGCCGTTGACCGCGAGCGCCATCTGGCAGGTCACGCTATCCCCGTATTGCAAATTTCCGGCCAGCCACGGCTGGGTGATGGGGATCAGCTCCTGCTCGCGGCAGCCGATGATCCGATCGGTTTCCGGAAAGTGGATCTGGTAGATAATCTGATCTTGCAAAAAAACGCCCCAGTCGCGCACAAAGCCGGTGCTGCCGCGCCTGACCAGCAGCGCGCCGGGCGCGAAGCCCGCCACGGTGCCGTCGTTACGAATCGCGCGTACGACGCGGACCTCTTCGCTAAAGGTGAATTTCGGTCTCATGTTCCGCTCTCCTGAAACTGTTGCTGATAGCTCTCCGCGAGCAGTCTTCGCGCCAGCAGCCAGGGCGCGCGGTCGTTATCCTCGAGCCGGTTTTGCAGCGGCACCTCCGCGCGGAGTTTGCGATGAAACGTTGCCAGCACCGGCAGGCTGCAGCGGCCAAGCAGCTCGGGCTGGTAGGGGACGGCGAAAAACTGAAAAAAAGATTCGGCGGAGCGAAGTTCGTCCACGCCGGGAATTTGATAAAACCACTCCATCATTACCCCCTCGCCCGCAGGGCGGATTCACCGCACAGCTCGTCGTAGATAGCCACCAGCTCGTAATCTTTCGGGCTGCGCTTCCAGTTCTCGGCGAAGCGGCGGATGGCGGGCAGCAGCTGGTTAATCTGCGCGGCGTTGAGGTGATAGCCCATCTGGTCAAAAACGCCGTTGACCGCCTGACGCCCGGAGTGTTTGCCCAGCACCAGCCGGTAGCTGCGGCCCATCAGGGAAGGGGCGATGGACTGGTAGCTCTCGCTGTCGCGCAGCAGCGCCGCCACGTGGACACCTGACTCATGGGTAAACACCAGCTCGCCGACCAGCGGCTGCTGCGGGTCGATGGCGCGCTGAGCGGCTTCCGCGACCCTCTGACAGAGCGCGGGCAGCGCCGAAAAATGCACGCCGGTCTCCACGCCCAGGCAGCGTTCAAGGCCCAGCGCGACGGTTTCCAGCGCCGCATTGCCCGCCCGCTCGCCGAGACCGAGGACCGTCGTATTCACGCTGGTGGCCCCGGCGCTTACCGCCGCCAGCGTATTGGCGGTCGCCATACCCAGATCGTTATGGGCATGCATTTCGATCTCGCCGGACCAGACGTCGCGCAGGGCCGAGATTTGCGCCGCGGTGGTAAAAGGGTCGAGCAGGCCGACCGTATCGGCATAGCGCAGGCGGGCGGCGGCGCATTGCTGCGCGACCTCGGCGATAGCGCGCAGGGTCTGGCCGCTGGCCCGCGAGGCGTCCTCGCAGCCGATGCATACCTTCAGGCCGAGGGTATGCGCAAGATGGATAAACATCGCCAGCCGCTCCAGCAGCACCGCCAGCGGCTCGCGCAGTTTGTACTGCCGCAGCTTATCCGAAGCCGGAATCGAGATATCCACCCAGTCGATGCCCAGATCGGCGCTCTGGCGGATCTCCAGCGCGTTCATCCGACACCAGGTCATCAGGGTCGCGTCGGGCAGCTGGCGACGCACCAGCTGGATCCGCGCGATCTCCTCGTCGCCCATCGCCGGGGTGCCGACCTCCATCGTCGTTATTCCTGCGGCGTAAAGCGCCTCGGCAATGGCGACCTTTTCGCTGGTGCGAAAGGCGACGCCGGGGCTCTGCTCGCCGTCGCGCAGGGTGGTATCGTTAATCAGCACGCGTTCCATCAGCCACCTCCGCCTTAGCCGTAAACCGGCGTGAATACGGCGTCCGCCGGGCGCGGCTTGCCGTTCTGCCAGTAGGGCGACAGCGCGCGCAGCCGGTCGATAATCGGCGGCAGCGTGGCGACGACGTAATCGATCTCTTTCTCCCGGGTGTAGCGCGAGAGAGAAAAGCGGATGGTGCCGTGGGCGGCGGTGTAGGGGATATTCATCGCCCGCATCACGTGGGAGGGTTCCAGCGAGCCTGAGGTGCAGGCGCTGCCGCTGGAGGCGGCGATCCCGGCCTGGTTTAACAGCAGCAGAATGGCTTCACCTTCAATAAACTCAAAGGCCAGATTCACCGTGCCGGGCACCCGCGGCTGGCCGCCGCCCATTACCATGACCGACGGCACGCTGGCCAGCAGGCGATGCTCCAGCCTGTCGCGCAATTGGCCGATATGCGTCATTCCCGGCAGATGAATATTCGCCAGCTCGCAGGCCGCGCCCATGCCGACGATTCCGCAGATATTTTCCGTCCCGGCTCGCCGACCGTACTCCTGGTGACCGCCGCGCAGCAGCGGGCGAAAGCGCGTTCCCCGCCGCAGATAAAGACAGCCTACGCCTTTTGGCCCGTGGAACTTATGCGCCGAGCAGGAGAGCATATCGATGCGGGTCTGGCCCACGGCGATCGGTATTTTCCCGACCACCTGCACCGCATCGCAGTGAAACAGCGCCCCTTGTTCATGGGCCAGCTCCGCCATTTCGCCGATCGGGAAAAGCACTCCGGTTTCGTTATTCGCCCACATCACGCTGACCAACGCGACGCGCGGGCTGAGCGCCGCGCGGAACTGCGCCATGTCCAGCGCCCCCTCGCTATCCACCGCGATGCGATGAATCCGGTAGCCCTGGCGCTCCAGGTGCTCGCAGGCCGCCAGCGTCGCCGGATGTTCGACCGCGCTGGTGATGATTTCGCGACGCTCCGGCAGCAGGGCGATCGCCGAGGCGATGGCGGTGGCGGTGGCTTCGGTGGCGCAGGAGGTAAAGATGATCTCGCTGGGATACTCCGCGCCCAGCAGCGCCGCAGCCTGCTGGTGCGCGCGTTCCAGAGCCGCCTGGGCCGGAATGCCAAAATCGTGTATCGACGAGGGGTTGCCGTAAAAATCGGTCAAAAAGGGCATCATCGCTTCCAGGACCATCGGGTCCAGACGGGTGGTGGCGTTGTTATCGAGATAAACCTGTTTCATCTTGTCCCCCTTGGGTCAGTTAACCGCGGCTCAGGCCGCCACCACTTCCATATAACAGCCGGT
Source organism: Klebsiella sp. MBT K-1 (assembly GCF_002556465.1). NCBI lineage: Bacteria > Pseudomonadati > Pseudomonadota > Gammaproteobacteria > Enterobacterales > Enterobacteriaceae > Klebsiella > Klebsiella sp. MBT K-1. Next base: position 69,677 of record NZ_PDEL01000023.1, read on the forward strand.
ACGTTCCATCAGTTTTTGCTGCAGCCAGGCCAGGGTCATATCGGTCATCATGCAGCCGCTACAGCTGCCGGAGAGGCTGACGGTCACCTGGTGGTTGGCGACGCTGAGTAGCGCCATATCGCCGCCGTCGGCCTGAATATGCGGCCGCAGTTCTGCGATGGTATCGACGACGCTCTGCCAGTGCGGATCTTTGCCGCTGGCCACGGCTGGCGTCGTCTGCGGCTGCTGGGCGAGGATCTCCGCCAGCGCCAGCTCGATTTTTTCGTGGCAAGAGGTGCAGCCGCCGCCCGCTTTGGTGTAGTTGATCACCTCGGCAAGGGTGGTCAGCCCGTTGTTCTGTACCGCGCGGCGAATATGCCCTTCATCGACGCCGAAGCATTTGCAGATCAGCTTGCCCTCGTCGTGCTCCTCTTCAAGGCTTTCGCCGCGAAAGTTGGCGATGGCCGCGCGCAGGGCCTCCTGGCCCATCACCGAGCAGTGCATTTTCTCCGGCGGCAGTCCGTCGAGATAATCGGCAATCTGCTGATTGGTTATCTGCCCGGCTTCGGCGAGGGTATGGCCGATAATCAGCTCCGTCAGCGCGGAGGAGGAGGCGATGGCGCTGCCGCAGCCGAAGGTCTGGAAGCCCGCCTCCTCAATGATTTCGCTTTGCGGGTCGACGCGCAGCATCAGGCGCAGGGCATCGCCGCAGCTTAACGAACCGACGTCGCCTACCGCGTTGGCGTTGTCCACCACGCGCGCGTTGCGGGGGTTAAAAAAATGGTCTTTCACTTTCTCGGAGTAATTCCACATGCTGTCAGCTCCAGGGATGTTGACGGAAAACGCCGGGGCGCGGTTCACCGCGGAAGCGCGGTGGCGATAACGAACTAGCAATTGCGATACCAGAGAATAAAATTAATATTTTTCAAATGGTTGAGTATTATTCCTGACAAGGTTCGTCCTACAGTGTCGCGATGTTTTGTGGGCTTTGTCACAGAAACGACACGGCTAGCGGCGCGGGTCCGGATCCCCATGCCACTCCTGCTCCTGCAGCAGACGGGTAAAGCGCTCCGGGTCGCGCTGGCGCGTATTTTTGCGCTGCCCTTTGTCGTACCAGTAGAGCTGAATCTCCTGCAGTAAGCCGACGATGGTGGTGTCGGCGGGAACGCGTTCGGCACGCACGCCCACCTGCAACAGCTGGCGAAAAACCGCGTCGCCAATCGCCACGCAGAACAGCGTGACGCAATCCTCCAGGGCGTGGATCCGCCTGGCGATCTTCTCCGTCTGGTGGCCGTTCTCGACCGAGAAATCAACCACCCGGATGAGAGTGACCCGATCCGCCTTGACGCCGTACACCACCAGCCGCGGGGTAGCGCCGAAGTGCTGATCGACGTGACGATAGTCGGAGCTGGCGAAGGCGACCTTCATAGACCACTCATCGGAGTGGACCATATCAAACTGACGGTTAATCGGCGGCATAAGCGCCTCCTGTGGAGAGTGACGATTCGGGGTTCTGGCGCAGCGGCGATCGGTAGTGGGCGAGGTGGTGGTGACGCTCGCGCATCAGGTTTGCCAGCTCAAACAGCGTATCGCGCATCCCGCTATACCCCTGTCGTACCCGGCGGAATTCGCCGAGCTTGTCAAAGAGCGGAAAACCCGCGCGCACCAGCGGCAGCGCAAACTGCTCCGCCAGGTCGCGGGCGTGCGAGTTCGCCACCAGCAGGTCGGCGGGATGCGCGCACAGCAGGGTTTGCAGATCCTCGAGATCCCCCGGCACCACCCGTTCCACCGGCAGCTGGCGCAGGCTGGGATGACCGGTAGGGGCCACCAGCGGGCCGGGCTGCATCCCCTGGCTGTTGGCGAAATCACACCACGCCGCCAGCAAATCGCCTTCCGCCGCTATCGCCATGCGCTGGCCCTGGAGCCACATATGGCAGTCGATCATCGCATCCTGTAGCTGGCCGCGCTGGCGTTCCAGCCACTCGGGAACGGCGCGTCCGGAAATTTTCGCCAGTTGATGAATAAAGGCGTCGCAGCGTTCGAGGGTCATCAGGTGCGGCAGGGCGATAACCTCGCCGCGGCAGCGCGGGGCCAGCAGCGATGAGGCGCGATGAAGGGAGACGCCAATGGCGAAGCTGCACAGGCTTTGTCCCATCTGCTCTATCTGGCGCAGCGGCGTCCCGCCCTGGGTCAGCGGCGAGAAATCGCCCTGCGCCAGGTGGCCGTCCATCGATTGCGCCAGATCCGGCAGGATTACCGGCTGCAGGCCAAAGGCTTCGACGCATCGGCGCAGCCACTCGATATCACCCGGCGAACAGAGGTGGCTGATCAGCAGATTGACCCGGCGATTGCGCTGAGCCGGGCGCGGCGCCGGCGGCACCCACTGCTCAATGACGCTCTCTAGCACCGCGCTGAAGCCGTTCTCCATGGAGCCATAAAAATCCGGCGTGTTAACCGTCAATATCGCCACCCCCTTGTGACGGGGATACTCTTCGCGAAACTGGCGAACCACGCGGGAAATATCGCTGCCCTGGGCCTCCGACAGCCCGGTGCTGAGCAGTACGATAGCCTGCGGATTGTTGCGCTGGCAGAGGGTATCCAGGGCGGTAAAAATATTGCCGTCCGCGCCCATAATCGTCGACGTGGGGTCCATCGCCGTTGACTGCAGGGGAACCGGATCGTGGAAATGTTGAATAAAAAAGACTTTGGCGAAGGCGCTGCACCCCTGCGCGCCGTGGACCAGAGGGATGCTGTGTTCGATCCCGAGGCTGGCGAGGATTGCGCCGAGCGGCTGGCCGGTTTTGATGGGGCTGACCGCCAGCGGCTTATCGGTGCGGAAAATGTCTGCCATGGTGAGCTCCTTAGCGCCACGGGGCGCGAGAATGGGTTTGCGGCCAGATGGGGCTGTTGATGGTCTGACACAGCTGGCGGGCGAGGGTGACGATCCCCTGATAGCCAGCGAAGGCGTGTTCGCGCTCCTGATTGATATCGAGAAACGGCAGCCTGGCTTTATAGGCGGTGTACATATTGCGTCCGCCGGCAATCATCAGGTCGGCCTGATAGCGATAGACCACATCCAGCAGCGTGCGGGCGTTGCCCTCTTCCAGCATTACCGCCTCTTCGCCCATCAGCTCGCGGATCCGCTGTTTATCCTCTTCGGTGGATTTACGCGTGCCGGTTGCCACCACGGTCATGCCCAAATCCTGCAGCGCCGATACCACCGACCAGGATTTCACCCCGCCGGTATAGAGCAGCGCTTTGCGGCCGCGCAGCTGTTCGCGCCACGGCTGTAGCGCCTGTTCCGCCGCCTGTTCCTCCCGCGCAATCAGCGCTTCGGTGCGCTGGCGAAGGTCGTCGTCGCCCAGCAGCGCCGCCAGCTGGCGCAGGGCGTCAGAGGTGGCGCGGATCCCGTAAAAGCTGCCTTCGAACCACGGCGTGCCGTAGCGCTGCTCCAGGGCTCTGGCGACGTTAATTAACGCCCGCGAGCAGACCAGCATATTGGCCTGCGCCCGGTGCATGGTCTGGATCTCGGCGAAGCGGCCATCGCCGGAGAGGCTGCCGAGCACGCGGATCCCCAGTTCGTCGAGCAGCGGCTGAATATGCCAGAACTCGCCGGCAATATTGAATTCGCCAATCAGGCCAATATCGTGACGCTGCTCCGGGGTAAAGGGCGTGCTCTCCGGCCAGGGGGCGGGCTCGCGCTGGCCGATGACCCGTTTGACCATGACGTCGCCCGCCAGCCGGTTACCGAGATTTTTACTGCCGTAGAAACCGGCGGCGTCAATAGCGATAACCGGTACGCCGGTGGCGGTCTGCGCGGCCTGGCATACCGCTTCCAGGTCATCGCCCTCCATGGCCGGTACGCAGGTGTTGTAGATAAAGACCGCCGCCGGATGATAGCGGGTGACGATATGGCGCACGGCGTGAAACAGGCGGCGTTCGCCGCGGCCCATAATCACGTCCTGTTCGTTGAGATCGGTAGTGAACCCGAGCCGATTAAGGGTGGGGCCGGAGCTGGCGCTGCCGCGGTTATCCCATGAGCTTCCGGCGCAGCCGATGGGGCCGTGGACCAGATGCGCCACGTCGGCGATGGGCAGCAGGGTTATCTGCGCGCCGTCGAACGCGCAGCCGCCGGCGGTGGCGCCGGGTTTGGGCGCGCTGCAGCCGGATTTTTGTTTATGGTTGTGTTCACAGGCCGGTTCATCCAGCAGCGCCAGAATTTCATTTCCCTTCATAGTGACCTCGTTGACGGTGGGGGATGAGGGGGAAGATGCAATTCGCGCTCCAGAAGCGGAGCCTTGATTTTTAAAGAAAAGAGGTTGTTGGCTTTGCGACAAAGCCAACAATCGGACAAGGGATGGCGGCATGTGATGCTTATGACCTATCGCGCTGGCATGGCTATTTGTTGATGAAAGGCTGGCAGCGAGGGGGTTAGGCGCATCAAGAAGCCCGGAACAACCGTGAACGGAATATTCCCCTGAGCGTAACGTGGGGAAGAGCGTCCATACGCGAAAAAAAGCCCGCGGGGTCAGCGGGCAACAAGCACAAAACAGGGATTAAAAAACGCGTTCTTCCAGAGGGTTATCCCTGTTAAGCCGCTTCGCCAGCCACGGCGGCAAACGGCCGGCCAGCAGCGTATTGATCGCCTCGCACTGTGCCTGAATCGTCGTCCCGGGCTGCGCTTTCATCGGGTGGATGCGATGGCGGATCAGTCGCGCGGCGGCGGGCCCGCCTATCTCCTGGCAAAACAGCAGCTGACAGTCCTCAATAAGCCGGGCGCGCACTTCGTTGGCCTCCTGCTGGTGGGGGGCGGAGGGATAGCGGCGCAGATCGTACAACCAGCCGCCTTGTTCATCGAACGCGTAGATAAAAAACAGTCGTCCCTGGCCGAAATGGCCGTTAATCACCAGCCCATCCTGGGAGCAAAATGCCGCCAGCAGCTGCGGCGTGCGCTGGGCAGGGCGAACGATGCGTAAATGGGCGGGCAGCGCGCCCTGCAGGCTCGCCATCACCCGCGACCAGCGAGCGGGGGACATCACCGCCGTCGCGGAGGGAAAGCTGGCGGCCAGCTGCGGCTGGGTCAGGGTCGCCAGACGCTCTGGCGTCAGCGTCTCGCCGCTCTCCTGCGCCAGCCAGTCGACGATTTGCGCCGGCTGTAGGTCCGGCAGAGACTGAAACAGCGCCAGCATACGCCAGAATAGGGTATCGTTGTCGGACATCACCAGCTCCTTATATCAAGGTATTGCGCGTCGCGCGCAGGCTTATCGGAAAGACGGGACGCCCCGGCTGCGGATGCACGTAGTAGCGGCGTCCCCCCTCCAGCGAAATCGCGCCGCCCCAGCGTTCAGCGTCGTTATGCTCAATCTGGATCACTCGCGCTTCCAGATCCTGTTTCGCGATATAGGCGTACAGGTCCGCGCCGCGCTCACGGAAAATCACGATGGGCATACTCCCTCCTGGCCCCGCATGACGCGGGGCACCTGATGGTTAACGGACGAGATCGAAGCTGTAATCGGTTTTGCCCAGCTGGCTGGTATCGCTATCCAGTTTCTCCAGCACGGCGTTCACCAGCGTCGTCACAATGTTCATCGCCCCTTCATAACCCCAGGTTGTCTGGCGGTGCAGATGGTGGCGGTCGAACAGCGGAAAGCCGAGGCGGATAAGCGGCACTTCAAAGGCTTTACCCTTCGCCAGGGTATCGCGCTGGATAAACTTGCCGTAGGAGTTGCCGATCATAAAGTCCGGCTGACGGGTGAACATCAGCGAACGGAAGTGCCACAAATCGCAGTTGATAAACACTTCGCTATCGCGCCCGTACGGCGAGGCATCGAGCATTTTGTTCATCGCTTTTTGCCAGCGTTTGTTGGCGTTATGGCTCAGGATCACCGTTGGCTCGCAGCCCAGTTCCAGCAGGAAGCGGGTGAGGCCCATCACGAAGTCCGGATCGCCGTACAGGCCAAACTTCTTGCCGTGCAGCCAGGTGTGGGAGTCGAGCATCATGTCAACCAGCCGGCCGCGCTCAAGGGTGAGGGCGTCGGCAATCGGCTTGCCGCTAAGCTGGCTGACGGTCATCAGCAGTTCATCGGTGGCGGCCAGCCCCAGCGGAATGGCGACCTCGGTGGCGGGCTGGTTCCACATCTCCTGCACCACTTTTTTGCTCTTCAGCAGCTGCCACGGCTGCAGGAGCAGCGTATCGATGGCGTCAGGGGCCTCTTTCATCTCCTGCTGCGTGGTGCCGCCGGAATACATCCGATAGTGGCCGTCGGCGGGCGTGTCGAGAACTTCCGACGGATCGGAGAGCAGGCTGCACGGCACCGCCATCTGTTCCATCATCCGCTTTAATACGCGGAAGTTGCCGAGATAGGTTTCAAAGCCGGTCACCAGATTGAGCTTCGGCAGTTTGCCCGGCTGCCCCTGGTAGTCCGCAGTGAAGGTTTTGGCGAAGCCTTCAAACATGTTATCCCAGCCGGTGACGTGGCTGCCGATAAAGCTTGGCGTATGGGCGTGGGGCACGGCGATGCTGCTGTCGACGAAGCCATCTTTTTTGGCGTTGGCGATAAACGCCTGCAGGTCATCGCCGATAACTTCCGCCATGCAGGTGGTGGACACCGCAATGATCTCCGGTTTGTACAGCGCGCTGGCGTTCTGCAGGCCCAGGTTCATATTGTTGTTGCCGCCGAAGACCGCCGCGTCTTCGGTCATCGAGTCGGAGACGCAGGCGATCGGCTCTTTGAAATGGCGGTTAAAATAGGTGCGAAAGTAGGCCACGCACCCCTGAGAGCCGTGCACATACGGCAGGGTGTTGGCAAATCCCAGCGAGCAAAGCACCGCGCCAAGCGGCTGGCAGGCTTTCGCCGGGTCAACGGTCAGCGCCTCGCGCTGGAAGTTCAGCGCTTCATACTCGGCGGTGGTGGTCCAGGCAAAGACCTCCTGCACGCGCTGCGCATCGTGCGCCTCTTCCAGCTGCCGCTTATTGCGGAACAGCTCCTGGTATTCATCCTGTTCGAATAGCGGATAACAGCTATTAATTTTATCAATCGTTTGGCTCATGGTGTTCTCCTCCCGCGCCACAAATCGGTGAACAGACGGGACAGTGAGTGGGCAATCACGCAGACTTCAGCCACGGAGCGGTCAGTTCGTTCCACGCCGGGTTGTTCAGGGTCATATCCATATCGCGGGCGAAAATGGCGAAACCATCGTAGCCGTGGTACGGGCCGGAATAGTCCCACGAGTGCATCTGGCGGAACGGCACGCCCATTTTCTGGAAGATATATTTTTCCTTGATGCCGGAGCCGATAAGGTCGGGCTTCAGCGCCTTGACGAACGCTTCCAGCTCGTAGCTGCTGGCGTCATCGAACAGCAGCGTGCCCTCTTTCAGATCCGGCAGGGTGCGGTCGTAATCATCGTTATGGGCAAACTCGTAGCCGGCGGCGATGATCTCCATCCCGAGATCCTCATAGGCGCCAATAACGTGGCGCGGCCGCAGGCCGCCCATATAGAGCAGCACCTTACGCCCCTCCAGGCGCGGGCGATATTTGGCGATAATCGCCGCCATCTGCCCCTCATACCGGGCGATCACCGCTTCGGCGTTGGCGCGAATCGTATCGTCGAACTGGTCGGCGATTTTGCGCAGCGATTCGGCGATTTTGGTCGGCCCGAAGAAGTTGTACTCCATCCACGGAATCTGATGTTTCTCCTCCATATGGCGGGCGATATAGTTCATCGAACGGTAGCAGTGAACCAGGTTCAGCTTGACGAATGGGGTATTCTCCATCTCCACCAGCGTGCCGTCGCCGGACCACTGCGCGACTACCCGTAGCCCCATCTCTTCCAGCAGAATGCGCGAGGCCCAGGCGTCGCCGCCGATGTTGTAGTCGCCGATGATCGCCACATCGTAAGGGGTGGTTTCAAATGGCTGTCCTTCGCGATTGTTCAGGATCCAGTCGCGCACCACGTCGTTGGCGATATGGTGCCCCAGAGACTGCGACACGCCGCGAAAGCCTTCGCAGCGTACCGGGATCACCGGTTTATCCAGCGCCTTGCTGCTGGCGTTGGCCACCGCGCTGATATCATCACCGATCAGCCCCACCGGGCATTCCGACTGAATGGTGATCCCTTTGGTGAGCGGGAACAGCAGCTCCATCTCTTCAATCAGCTTGCTGAGCTTTTTATCGCCGCCGAAGACGATGTCGCGCTCCTGAAAATCAGAGGTGAAGTTCAGCGTGCCGAAGCTATCGACGCCGCTGACTCCGGTGTAATAGTTGCGTCGTCCGGCGCGGGAATACTGGCCGCAGCCGACCGGTCCGTGTGAAATATGGGCCATATCCTTGATCGGCCCAAATACCACCCCTTTGGAACCGGCGTAGGCGCAGCCGCGTACGGTCATTACGCCGGGTTGTGATTTGCGGTTAGAGATAATGCACTTGCCGACGCTCTCCATTTCCGGATCGCTGACCATCATGTGCTTTCTGCGCTCTTTTCGCGCGGTTTCCGGGAACACCTCCAGGACTTCCTGGATCAGCGCCAGATTACGTTCGCCCGTTGCGTTGGTCATCATAATTGTCCTGTGCTCAGGCCGCGTTTTCTTCGGCGGCGGTTTTGCCAATGATGCTGGTGTCTTCCTCTTCCATGATGCCGAACTCCATCAGCAGCGATTCCAGCTCATCCATGGTGCAGGGCGTCGGCACCACTTTCATGGTGTTGTTGACGATCTTCTGCGCCAGGGTGCGGTATTCGTTGGCCTGTTTACAGGCGGGGTCGTACTCGATAACCGTCATGCGGCGGATCTCCGCGCGCTGCACGATGTTGTCGCGGGGCACAAAGTGGATCATCTGGGTACCGAGCTTTTCCGCCAGGGCAATAATCAGTTCGTCTTCACGGTCGGTCTGACGTGAGTTACAGATCAGGCCGCCGAGGCGCACCTTGCCGGATTTGGCGTATTTAACGATCCCTTTGGAGATATTGTTGGCCGCGTACATCGCCATCATTTCGCCGGAGCAGACGATGTAGATCTCCTGGGCTTTGTTTTCGCGGATCGGCATGGCGAAGCCGCCGCAGACCACGTCGCCGAGCACGTCATAGAACACGAAATCGAGATCGTCCTCGTAGGCGCCTTCTTCTTCAAGAAAGTTGATCGCCGTGATCACGCCGCGTCCCGCGCAGCCGACGCCTGGCTCCGGGCCGCCGGATTCCGCGCAGCGCACGTCGCCGTAGCCAATTTGCAGCACGTCTTCGAGTTCGAGGTCCTCGACCGAGCCGACTTCCGCGGCCATCTCCATAATGGTGTTCTGTGCTTTGGCGTGCAGGATCAGACGGGTGGAGTCCGCCTTCGGATCGCAGCCGACGATCATCACTTTCTTACCCATCTCCGCCAGCGCGGCGACGAGGTTCTGCGTGGTGGTGGATTTACCGATACCGCCTTTACCGTAAATAGCGCATTGACGCATGGTCATGGTGACTTCTCCTGTTGTTGAGTGTTTGCCAGCAGAGAAGTGCAGGGAACATACCAGCCGTGCCTGTTTATGTATTCTTATGATTTTTATGAAGTTAGTTATTTTTCGCCGCGCAGGACGTAAAACAAAACGGCACAATAAGGCGACCAAATGTGGGAAACAGAACAATTGCGCCTGCCGGGGCCATGGTGGCGCTTTGTCGCCTGTTCAACAGCTTGTCGCCCCCTGTGTCTTATTCCACGCAATCTCTTTGCGCGCTGCGCGGCGACTCTCTTCATAACGCGTTGAATTCGCGATAACTCTTCTGTCATCCGCGAGCTGGCACAGGCTGTGCTTGAGGCAACAACTGGGTTTGCCGCTTATTTGAGGCGGCGAAGATGCCTCTCACCTTCGAGGATTGAACAATGTCCGGAAAAATGAAAACAATGGATGGCAACGCCGCGGCGGCCTGGATCTCTTATGCCTTTACCGAGGTCGCGGCGATTTACCCCATAACCCCCTCCACGCCGATGGCGGAAAACGTCGACGAGTGGGCGGCGCAGGGGAAAAAGAACCTTTTTGGCCAGCCGGTGCGCTTAATGGAGATGCAGTCGGAGGCCGGCGCGGCAGGCGCGGTCCACGGCGCGCTGCAGGCCGGGGCGCTCACCACCACCTATACGGCCTCCCAGGGGCTGCTGCTGATGATCCCCAACATGTACAAAATCGCCGGTGAACTGCTGCCGGGCGTCTTTCACGTCAGCGCCCGGGCGCTGGCGACCAATTCGCTGAATATTTTTGGCGATCACCAGGATGTGATGGCGGTCCGCCAGACCGGCTGCGCGATGCTGGCGGAGAATAACGTGCAGCAGGTGATGGATTTGTCGGCGGTGGCGCATCTGGCGGCGATTAAGGGACGCATCCCGTTTGTTAACTTCTTCGACGGTTTTCGCACCTCGCACGAAATTCAAAAAATCGAGGTGCTGGAATATGAGCAGCTGGCGACGCTGCTGGACCGGCCCGCGCTCGACAGCTTCCGCCGTAACGCGCTGCATCCGGATCATCCGGTCATCCGCGGAACGGCGCAGAACCCGGATATCTACTTCCAGGAGCGGGAGGCGGGCAACCGTTTTTATCAGGCGCTGCCCGACATTGTCGAAAGCTATATGGCGCAAATCAGCGCGCTCACCGGCCGGGAGTACCATCTGTTTAACTATACCGGCGCGGCGGATGCCGAACGGGTGATTATTGCGATGGGATCGGTCTGCGATACCGTTCAGGAAGTGGTGGATACGCTGAACGCGGCGGGAGAGAAGGTCGGGCTGCTCAGCGTGCATCTGTTTCGCCCTTTTTCGCTGGCCCACTTCTTCGCCCAGCTGCCGAAAACCGTGCAGCGGATTGCCGTCCTTGACCGTACCAAAGAGCCCGGCGCTCAGGCTGAACCGCTGTGCCTGGATGTGAAAAACGCCTTCTACCACCACGACGATGCGCCGCTAATCGTCGGCGGCCGCTATGCGCTTGGCGGTAAGGATGTTCTGCCCAACGATATCGCGGCCGTCTTTGATAACCTCAATAAACCGCTGCCGATGGACGGGTTTACCCTCGGGATTGTCGATGATGTAACCTTTACTTCGTTGCCCCCGCGCCAGCAGATGCTGTCGGTCTCGCATGACGGCATCACCGCCTGTAAATTTTGGGGCATGGGCTCGGACGGCACCGTCGGGGCCAATAAAAGCGCGATCAAAATTATCGGCGATAAAACGCCGCTCTACGCGCAGGCCTACTTTTCCTATGACTCGAAAAAATCCGGCGGCATTACCGTTTCACATTTACGCTTCGGCGACCGGCCGATCAATTCGCCCTACCTGATCCATCGGGCCGATTTTATCTCCTGTTCGCAGCAGTCCTACGTTGAGCGCTACGATCTGCTGGACGGATTAAAGCCGGGCGGGACCTTTTTACTCAACTGCAGCTGGTCCGATGCGGAGCTGGAGCAGCATCTGCCGGTCAGCTTCAAACGCTATCTGGCGCGGGAAAATATCCATTTTTATACCCTGAACGCCGTGGATATCGCCCGCGAGCTCGGGCTGGGCGGGCGCTTTAATATGCTGATGCAGGCGGCGTTCTTTAAGCTGGCGGCGATTATCGACCCGCAGACCGCGGCGGATTACCTCAAGCAGGCGGTTGAAAAAAGCTACGGCAGCAAAGGGGCGGCGGTGATTGAGATGAACCAGCGGGCGATCGAGCTGGGCATGGCCTCGCTGCATCAGGTGACGATTCCGGCGCACTGGGCGACGCTGGATGAACCCGCGGCGCAAGCATCAGCCATGATGCCGGATTTCATCCGCGATATTCTGCAGCCGATGAACCGCCAGTGCGGCGACCAGCTGCCGGTGAGCGCGTTTGTCGGTATGGAGGACGGGACGTTTCCTTCGGGCACCGCCGCGTGGGAGAAACGCGGGATCGCGCTGGAAGTGCCGGTCTGGCAGCCGGAGGGCTGCACGCAGTGTAACCAGTGCGCCTTTATCTGCCCGCATGCGGCGATCCGCCCGGCGCTGCTCAACGGCGAAGAGCAGGACGCCGCGCCGGTTGGGCTGCTGAGCAAACCCGCGCAGGGAGCGAAGGAGTATCACTACCATCTGGCTATTTCGCCGCTGGATTGTTCCGGCTGCGGCAACTGCGTGGATATCTGTCCCGCGCGCGGCAAGGCGTTAAAAATGCAGTCTCTCGATAGCCAGCGTCAGATGGCGCCGGTCTGGGACTATGCGCTGGCGCTGACGCCGAAGAGCAATCCGTTTCGTAAGACGACGGTCAAAGGCAGCCAGTTTGAAACCCCGCTGCTGGAGTTTTCCGGCGCCTGCGCGGGATGCGGTGAAACGCCTTATGCCCGCCTGATAACCCAGCTGTTTGGCGACCGGATGCTGATCGCTAACGCCACCGGCTGCTCTTCTATCTGGGGAGCCAGCGCGCCGTCGATTCCCTATACCACCAACCACCGCGGCCACGGCCCGGCATGGGCGAACTCGCTGTTTGAGGATAATGCGGAGTTTGGCCTCGGCATGATGCTCGGCGGCCAGGCGGTGCGTCAACAAATCGCCGATGATATGACCGCCGCGCTGGCGCTACCGGTCAGCGACGAACTTAGCGACGCAATGCGCCAGTGGCTGGCGAAGCAGGATGAAGGCGAGGGCACCCGCGAGCGCGCGGACCGGCTCAGCGAACGGCTGGCGGCGGAAAAAGAGGGCGTGCCGCTGTTGGAGCAGCTGTGGCAGAACCGCGACTATTTTGTTCGTCGTTCGCAGTGGATTTTCGGCGGCGACGGCTGGGCCTACGATATCGGCTTCGGCGGTCTCGATCACGTGCTGGCGAGCGGGGAAGACGTCAATATTCTGGTGTTTGACACCGAGGTTTACTCCAATACCGGCGGCCAGTCGTCTAAATCGACCCCGGTGGCGGCCATCGCGAAGTTTGCCGCGCAGGGCAAACGCACGCGGAAAAAAGATCTCGGCATGATGGCGATGAGCTACGGCAATGTGTACGTGGCCCAGGTCGCGATGGGCGCTGATAAAGATCAGACCCTACGGGCGATCGCCGAGGCCGAAGCCTGGCCGGGACCGTCGCTGGTGATTGCCTACGCCGCCTGCATTAACCACGGGCTGAAAGCCGGTATGCGCTGCAGCCAGCGCGAGGCGAAACGGGCGGTTGAGGCGGGATACTGGCACCTGTGGCGCTATCATCCGCAGCGGGAAGCGGAAGGTAAGACGCCGTTTATGCTCGATTCCGAAGAGCCGGAGGAGAGCTTCCGCGACTTTTTGCTTGGCGAAGTGCGCTACGCCTCGCTGCACAAAACGACGCCGCATCTGGCGGATGCGCTCTTTAGCCGAACCGAGGAGGACGCGCGGGCCCGCTTTGCCCAGTATCGGCGGCTGGCCGGCGAGGAGTAGCGGGCCTTTAGTTCTCCTGCTGCATGACCTTAAGCAGCGTATCCAGCAGGCCGGGAAAGCGCGCGTCTAAATCTTCCCGGCGCAGCGAAATCAAGTTCTCCCGCCCCTGTGGGCGCTGCCAGATCACACCGCTGTCGCGCAGGACGCGCCAGTGGTGGGTCATGGTCGACTTCGCCACATCTTCGTGACGCAGGGCGTTACAGCTCTGCTCGCTTCCGTCGGCAAGGATGCGGATAATCTCAAGCCGTAGCGGGTTACCGAGGGCGAAAAGGACATTTTCGAGGCGAATTTGTTCACGTTCGGGGTGATTGGCGATCATACTATTCCTGTGTCGGCGGTTGCGCTGCCTTACGAGCAGCGGCCCGTATCGGCGGCTGGCCGGTAATATACCCAAACTGCTTTTCTAAAGCCACGCGCGTCGTCGCAGCTTCACCAATAGTAACGATAGCAAAAATAGTTCGAATATACTCGTACAGTTGTACTATGATAGATGCCGTTATATGAACGGCGGCCAATTCCGGCCGCCTGCTGACAGTCAAAATGACTAAGGACGCATCATGCCCCGACCCATCCCCCTCGAACGTTATCGCAACATCGGTATCTCCGCGCATATCGATGCCGGCAAAACCACCACCACCGAGCGCATCCTGTTTTATACCGGGATGAGTCACAAGCTGGGGGAAGTACACGATGGCGCGGCAACCACCGACTGGATGGCGCAGGAGCAGGAGCGCGGGATCACCATTACCTCCGCGGCGGTGAGCTGCTTCTGGCCCGGTATGGACCGCAGCTTCGAGCCGCACAGGATTAACATCATCGATACCCCAGGGCACGTGGATTTTACCATCGAAGTGGAACGCTCCATGCGCGTCCTGGACGGCGCGGTGATGGTTTACGACTCCGTCGGCGGCGTGCAGCCGCAGTCGGAAACGGTCTGGCGGCAGGCGAATAAATACCACGTCCCGCGGCTGGCCTTCGTCAACAAGATGGACCGTCCCGGCGCGGATTTTTTCCGCGTGGTGCAGATGATGACCGATCGCCTGAAGGCCAATCCGGTACCGATTGTGATCCCGGTTGGCGCCGAAGAGCACTTTACCGGGGTGGTGGATCTCATCAAAATGCGCGCCATTTTGTGGGACGACGCCACCCAGGGGATGACCTTCAGCTATGCGCCGGTGCCTGACGATCTCGTGGAAACCGCCCGGCTGTGGCGGGAGAAAATGGTCTCGGCGGCGGCGGAAGCCAACGACGAACTGATGGATAAGTATCTCGAAACCGGCGAGTTGAGCGAGGCGGAAATCGTTGCCGGACTGCGCCAGCGTACGGTGAAGGGCGAAATCCAGGCGGTGCTGTGCGGCAGCGCGTTTAAAAACAAAGGCGTGCAGCGGATGCTCGATGCGGTGGTTGAGCTGATGCCGTCGCCGCTGGATATCCCGGCGATTCAGGGCGTGGATGAGAAAGGGCAACCTGCTGAACGTCACCCGAACGACGACGAACCGTTCTCGGCGCTGGCCTTCAAGCTGATGACCGACCCCTATGTCGGACAGCTGACCTTTATCCGCGTCTATTCCGGGACGTTGAAAAAAGGCGATGCGGTGTGGAATCCGGTGAAAGGCAAGAAAGAACGCATCGGACGCATCGTGCTGATGCAGGCCAACGATCGCCATGAGGTGGACGAACTGCACGCCGGGGATATTGCCGCCTGCGTCGGCCTGAAGGATGTCACTACCGGCGACACGCTGTGCGCCCCGGATGCGGTGATTACCCTCGAACGGATGGAGTTCCCGGAGCCGGTGATTTCGCTGGCGATTGAACCGAAAACCAAAGCCGATCAGGAGAAAATGGGTATCGCCTTGCAGCGGCTGGCGGCGGAAGATCCGTCGTTTCGTCTGCATACTGACGAGGAGTCCGGCCAGACGATCATTTCCGGGATGGGCGAGCTGCATCTGGAGATTATCGTCGACCGCATGAAGCGCGAGTTTGGCGTTGAGGCGAATATCGGGCGTCCGCAGGTGACCTATCGCGAGACGATCCGCAAAACGGTCAAAGAGGTGGAAGGCAAGTTTGTCCGCCAGTCCGGCGGTAAAGGGCAGTACGGCCACGTGGTGCTGACCCTTGAACCGCTGGAGCCGGGGAGCGGTTTCGTGTTTGAAGACGCGACCAAAGGCGGCGTGGTGCCGCGCGAGTACATCCCTTCGGTGGAAAAAGGGCTGCGCGAAGCGATGGGCACTGGCGTGCTGGCGGGCTATCCGGTGGTGGATATCAAGGCGACACTGACGTTTGGTTCGTATCATGACGTCGACTCGTCGGAGATGGCTTTCCGCATGGCGGCGATATTTGGCTTCAAGGAAGGGGCGCGCAGGGCCGACCCGGTTATTCTTGAACCGGTGATGCACGTGGAAGTGGAGACCCCGGAAGAGTACGCCGGGAATATCATGGGCGATCTCTCTTCCCGTCGCGGAATGGTGCAGGGGATGGAGGAGCGGTTCGGCAGCCAGATTATCCGCGCCGACGTGCCGCTGGCCGAGATGTTTGGCTATTCCACCACGCTGCGTTCAATGTCCCAGGGCCGGGCGACCTACAGTATGGAGTTCCACCATTACGCGGAAGCCCCGCGCAACGTAGCAGAGGCGATTATCGCCAGCCGCGCTAAAGGCTAAGCAACGTTTCCCGGAGGCGATGCTGCGCATCTGTCCGGGCTACAAAACCTGCGGGCTTGTAGATACTGTGAACGCCTGCAACTCTTTTCACCACTGTCATCTTCTCCGGCTCCCGGATGACAGGCACAACAACGACAGCGACATCCCGCGCTGTCGT
>NZ_PDEL01000024.1:0-74376 GCF_002556465.1 Klebsiella sp. MBT K-1
ACGACAGCGCGGGATGTCGCTGTCGTTGTTGTGCCTGTCATCCGGGAGCCGGAGAAGATGACAGTGGTGAAAAGAGTCGCAGGCGTTCACAGTATCTACCGGTCCGCAGACGGCGGGGAACCCGTAGCCCGGTCAGCGCAGCGCCACCGGGAAAATGGGGGGTTAAATTTGGCTCCACAAAAAGATGCCGCCGCCCGCCAGCGCCAGCCAGGGCCCGAAGGCCAAAGGCTGCTGCAGCGACTGCCGGGTTATCAGGCGCTGCAGCAGCGTCCAGACCAGGCCGCTGGCGGAAGCCAGCAGCAGCGTCTGCGGCAGCGCCTGCCAGCCGAGCCACGCGCCGAGCGCCGCCAGCAGCTTAAAATCGCCGTAGCCCAGCGCCTCTTTACCAGTCAGCAGGCGGAATACCCAGTACACCGACCACAGCGATAAATACCCGGCCATCGCGCCCACGACCGCCTCCGCCAGCGGCACGTAAGTCGCGCTAAGATTGAACAACAGCCCGGCCCACATCAGCGGTAGCGTCAGCCCGTCCGGCAGCAGCTGCGTTTGCGCGTCGATGGCGGCGAGGATCAGCAGCAGCGACAATAAAATCAACCCGCCCAGCAGCGGCACGCCCGGCGCCATCAGGTATCCCGCCAGCACAAACAGCGCGCCGGTCGCCAGCTCCATCAGAGGATAGCGAGGCGAGATCGGCTGCCCGCAGCAGCGCGAACGCCCCTTAAGAAACAGGAAGCCCAGCAGCGGAATATTGTCCCACCAGGCGATGGGCTCACGGCACTGCGGACAGAACGACGCGGGAAAACAGAGATTGATTCCCTCTGCCTGCTCCATCATCAGCGGCAGACGGTGGATAACGACGTTAAAAAAGCTGCCGAACGCCAGTCCGGACAGGAATAAAAAGCTGCCCCAGAGAAACGGGTATTGCGCGGCGAACTCGGGTAATAACGCGATGTTTTCGACCATTATTTTTTCTCCTCGGATAGCCACTCTCCTTGCCACCGCCACGGTATGCGTCCCTGCTCATCTTTACGGCCGTTTTGCGCGACCAGCAGCGTCAGCAGCGCCGGGGCCGCCTGACGAGGTTGCAGCGTACCGTTAAACGTATAGTGCCCGTCGGGCGTCAGAACGCCCTGTCCAGCGAGGCTAAGCTGATGGGAGTCCTGGGTCAGGGCGATAGCCAGCGCGCCCGCCGGGGTACAGCTTAATTTGCCGTTGACCTGGGCCAGCTCGAGCGACCCGGCGGGGGAGCTGAGCGCCGCATCTTGCCACTGCACGGCGCTCGCGGCTATCCGCCGGCAGCCGTTGGCGTTAAAGCTGGCCTCCGGCAGCGTCAGCGCCAACTGGCCGCGGGCTTCCAGCGGCATACCCAGCGCCAGTTGTTGGCTGATTAAACGGGTCGGAATCACGAGCCGTCCCTCGCGCACCACAAACTCGTTCAGGCCGTGCAGCCAGGCCTGGCCGCGCAGGCCGGAGGGATCGTTAAAACGGATATGCCAGCCGGGAAGCCAGGTCGAGAAGCCAAACTCCCAGCGTAAATGGGCGATATCGAAACCGTGCCAGCTGGCCTGAAGGGCTTCTCCCTTCCACAGGGTGCCCGACGTTTGCGCGAGCCGCGCGCCGTCCGGCAGCGCCAGGGCCAGCAGACGCGCCGGCGCGCTGAGCAGCAGCCAGAAGAGATAGATCGCCGCCAGCAGCAGGCCGATAGTGAGTCTATTTTTCATCGCTGCGCTCCAGCACCAGCGTATTGACGGCCACCCAGCCGGGCTGCTGCGCTACGGCGGTCACCGCCAGGGTGGCGGTGGTCATCCCCGCCTGCCCCAGCGCGTCCAGCCATGCCATCAACGCCTGGAAATCGGCGGGCTGCACGGTAAGGCTCAGGCGGGAGCCCTGCGGCTGCAGGCGAACGATGGTGAGACCGTGACGGGCGGCTTCGCGCATAATCACCGTCGAGGGTTCTTCCGGCGCGGTGGGCGGCTTCTGATTGCGAAGCTGACGGATAAGGGGCGTCTGCTGGCGCATCCACTGCAGGCTGGCCTGCTCCCTGGCCAGCGTTTGCCGCCACTGCGCCTCGCGGTTTTGCCACGGCTGCCATAACGTGTAATAGACCAGGCCGATGAGCAGTACCACGGCCATACCCAGCAGCAGACACCGTTCGCGGCGCGTACGCTGTTGCCATAAGGCGAGCAGGTTATGCATCGTTCCCCTCCAGCGTCAGGCGCCCTTCAATACCGTCGGCGCGCGGCTTCATCTCGCCGGTCTGCACGCGAAACCTCGCCCGCGCCCGCTGGCTGAACTGCTCCAGGGCCTGCGAGGAAACGGCGGATATCTCCAGCTGCAGCGCGTTGCGCGCGGCGTCAAAGCTCAACGTCCGCAGGCGGATGCCCGGCGTGTCGTCGATGATTTGCTGCAGCGCGCCGAGCCGCGAGATAAGCGCCGGCCGGGCGCCCGCGTTTTTCATCTGCCGCAGATGCTGCTGCATTTGCAGGCGCGGGTTGACGACGTTCTTTTCCGTTTGGAACCACTGGCGGTAAAAATCACGGCTGGCCTGCACGGCGGCGTCGGCCTGCTGTCCCAGCATGAGATGATCGTGGAGGCAATTACTGCTCCACAGCAGCAGTAGCGCCAGCGCCGCGACGATTACCGGGCGCCAGCGTCGTGGCGTCGGCTGCCGGCGGCGTTTTGCGGCAAAATCGCCCTGGCGTAAGCAGATTCTGCGCGCATCAGGATTGGCCGCCGCCAGCTGCAGCAGATCCTGCGCCGGGAGAGGCTGCCACGGCGCGGCGATATCCGGCGGCGGCGAGTAGCAGGCGATGGGCGCGAGGTCTTGCCAGTGGGTCAGCAGCTGGTCGAGCCATACGGTTTCCACCGCCATTCCGCCCCACGTATCACAGCGAAACAGCCACTGCTCGCCGCAGCGTACGGCGCTCCAGCCGGTGGGACTGTGCGGCAGCGCCAGGACATCCGGCGTCAGAGCCAGTACGCTCAGCCCGAGGCTGTCGCACCAGGCCTGCCAGGCGCGCATCTTTTCCCGCCCGACCACCGCCACGGCGCAGTCGGTTTTGTGCTGGTGGAGCAAGGCAAAGTGGCTCTCCTCAACTTCCGTCGCCAGCTGTTCTTCGAGTAAAAACGCCAGCGCCTGCTGCGGTCTTCTGCGCGCCCCGGCGGGCAGAGCGACGCGATGAAATGCGCAATCGCTGGCGGGCACCAGTACCCAGGCCGGATGGCGCTGCGCCAGCAGGCTGAGCGTCGGATCGCCAGCGTCAGGATGCCACTCGCCAGTCTGCGCCGTGTCGCCCGGCGCGGCCAGCCGCCATATCGCCGTCGCGGCATCGGGATTGAGGCGAATAATCAGCACGGCGGCGGAAGAGGTATGGTGGTTATTCATCGGCTACCCAGTAGATTCCGTAGCGCCGCTGGACGACGCCGAAGGTACGCCCCTGCTTTTGCAGGAGGCTGCGTTGCTGATAGCGGGCGTTGCCCATCACTACGCTGAAGGTGGCGATAAAACGCTCGCTGTGAACCGCCAGCCACGGGCGCGCGGCGGCGGTATCGGTTTTTTGTAATGCCGGCTGCGACAGGAAGGCGGCGACGCTGCTCCAGCCGGTGGCCGCGCGGGCCTGCAGCAGCTGCCGGGCTTCGACGAGGGTGAGTTCAGCGGGGAACAGCGCCGCCAGCAGCGCGGCCCGATCGGGCTGCAGGGTATTGACGTTCACCTGCAGCGTCTCGTCCGCCAGGGCGCAGACGTAGGGCAGCAGGCGCTGATAGAGCGCGGCGTCCATCCCGGCCAGCAGACGCAGCTCGCTGACGTCCTGCAGCGGCTGATTGCCGGTCAGATAGCCGGGGGATTGCGCCATATAGACCTCGTCTTCCGCGCCGTTCAGCAGCGGCTGGCGATCGTCATCGACCCAGTCGCGCAGGGCGGCAGTGAGCTGTAAGGCGCGCAGCGGCTCGCTGCCGAGGTTTTCCAGCAGGCGGGTAAAGATCTGTGCGGGGTAAGGTACTGCGGCGCTTTCGTCGTCGCCGCGCTGGTTAATGGCGTTGAGGTTGAAGCAGGCCTGAGCGTCGGTAATCGTGGCGTAGATCTCGCCGTCATTGACCGTGAAGCGGCGCCCCTGCTGGGCCCAGTTCTGCGCCAGGTGGGTCTGGTTCGGCGAGTCGAGCGCGTCGCGTTGCAGCAGCGCCGCCGCCAGGGTTTCCGCCCCCAGCGCGTACCATTTGGCCTGCAGGTTATCGAGGGTGGTGGCGGTCTGCTGGTACATCCGGGCGCTGCGCTCGGTCATGGCGCTCGCCAGCACCATCATCAGGGCGAGGATCAGCAGCACCATGAGCAGGGCGATGCCGCGCTGGCGGTGGTTCATCGGCTGTCTCCCGGCGTAAGCAGAAACAGCCGGCGGATCTCGCCGTACGGCTCCAGCGTCAGGGTGACTTCCAGCCCCTGCGGCAGCGTCTGCGCCTGCTGCCATTCGTCCTGCCAGCGGCCGCTGGCGTAAAAACGCAGGCCAAACGCCCGCACGTCGCGCAGCACAATAGTCACCGTTGGCTGGCTACCGGGCAGCGGGTCCTGCTGGTCGTAGTTCAGACGTTCCAGCTGGCTGCCGCGCAGGCGGTAGCTGACGTTCTGAATTTCCGAACGCGGCAGGAGCCCCAAAGGATTGGGCCAGCCGTTGCGGCTAAAGGCGATGGCCCCGTCATCGCTGCCGAGCTGAAAGCGCCCGGCAAAAAACAGGCTTGCGCTGTCGCGGCTGCGGCGGGGAATGATTTGGCTAAAGTCCGCCGCCATCTGGCTGAACGTTTGCTGTAACGCCTGCATGCGCCCGCTCTTATCGCGGGTGAGCGTATCGGCGCGCATCACGTTTTGCAGCACCGTGACCGCGGCGACGCTGAGCGCGGCGAGAATGGCCAGCGCCAGCAGCATTTCGACGAGGGTAAAGCCGCTTGAGCGCCGGATCATGGCGATGTCACGTAGGTGCGCAGCGAAGAGACGGGCGTCTTATCGCTTTTGGCGTGGCGAACCTCGACGTCCAGCGCCCGCAACTGAGGCAGATCGGTCTCCACCCCCTGCCAGCGAATGTGCCAGCTGACGCCTGCCGCCTGCAGCGTGGTTTCCGACCAGCTCAGCGCGGGCCAGCGGTTTTCCAGCCGGAGCTGTACCAGCTGATTGTCCGCCAGCCAGCTAGCGAGGGTTTTCTCCTCCATGCGTCCCAGCTGGCGGGTTTGCTGGAGCGTCGCCTGCATCACCGCCAGCCCGGCGAGAGCGAAGACCACCAGGGCGACCATGACTTCAATCAGCGTCATACCGGACTGCTTTTTCATTGCGCCTCCTGCGGTTCGGGCAGGCTTTCGCCGCGGGCGTTAAACGCGATACCCGGCGCCTCGCCGAGGGTCAGCCGGAACGGCGTCATCTCGCCGCCGGGAAAGATCAGCACATCGGGATTGTCGCCCGGCGTCCAGGCTTCGCCCTGCGCAAAAGCGAGGTTCAGCTTGCCCCCGGCGATGCTGCCCGAAGTGGCGACGCGTCCGGCGCGCAGCGGCAGCCAGCGATAGCCGCTCCAGCCGTCGTCGGCGGGGGCCGGATCGGCGCCATCGCGGGCCTCCAGAACCAGAAACTGCCAGCGGTCTGGGTGCACCGAGACGCCAAAGAACTGGCCGGTTTGCAGCCCGCGCTGCTGGACAAAGCGCAGCTGCGCTTCAAAGCGCGCCAGCGTCTGCGCCGCGCTATCGTCGCGCGAGGCGGGGAAAGCCAGCAGCACCATGCCCGCGCTGACCCCCATCAGCAGCAAAATGAGCATCATCTCCAGCAACGTAAAGCCGCGCTGTCGCACTATTTCTTCCCGATCGTCCAGTTGCCGATATCGTCATTGCTCTCCGGCACGCCGTCCGGCCCGAGGCTGAAAATATCCACCTGACCATGCTGGCCGGGGCTCAGCAGTTGGTAATCGCTGCCCCAGGGGTCCTGCGGCAGACGGCGGATATAGCCGCCTTCGGGATAGTTGCGCGCGTGCGGCTCGGCGGATGGCGCGCTGACCAGCGCCTGCAGCCCCTGCTCGGTGGTGGGATAGCGGCTGTTGTCCAGTTTGTACATGTCCAGCGCGCCCTCGAGCGCCACAAGATCGCTGACCACTTTTTGCCGGTCGGCCTTTTCCTTGTTGCCCATCAGGTTGGGCACCACGAGGCTGGCGAGCACGCCGAGGATAACAATCACCACCATGATTTCCAGTAAGGTGAATCCGCGCTGTCGTTGCATATTTTTCTCCATTAGAACAATCACATACTCATCAAGGTATTGAGCTGCAGTATCGGCTGCAGGATGGCGAGGACGATAAACAGCACCATGCCGGCCATCGCCACCACCAGCAGGGGTTCAAACAGGCTGAGGGCCAGCTGAATTTGTGCGCTCAGATCCCGGTCCTGGTTGTCCGCCGCGCGCTCCAGCATGCTGTTGAGCTCGCCGCTCCGTTCGCCGCTGGCGACCATGTAGCGCATCATCGGCGGGAAAAGCTGGGTCATTTCGAGCGCGCGATGCAGGCTCACGCCTTCGCGCACCGCGTCGCTGGCGGCTTCCAGCTGGCGCTTCGCCCAGGCGTTGTTCAACACATCCGCGCTGATGCGCATCGCCAACAGCAACGGAACGGCGCTGGCGTTGAGGATGCTCAGGGTGCGGGCGTAGCGGGCGCTGTTAACGCTGCGCGCGACCCGGCCAATTAACGGCAGGCGCAGCAGCAGCCTGTGCCAGGCCAGCCGCTTTGCCGGCTGCCGCAGCAGGTAGCGCAGCAGGAGAATGAGGAGCAAAATCGCCAGCAGCAGCCACGGCCCGGCGGCGCGCAGCATATCGCTCATCGCCATCAGCAGGCGGGTGGAAAACGGCAGCGCCTGCTTAAGGTGGATAAACTGCTCGACGACCTTCGGCACCACCGTCGACAGCAGAATGACGATCACGCTGACCGCCACCAGGGTCAGCACGATGGGGTAAATCATCGCCTGCAGCAGGCGGGCGCGCAGCTGCTGGCGCTGCTCGGTGTAGTCCGCCAGCCGGTTCAGCACGCCGTCGAGGTGGCCTGAAGCTTCTCCGGCGGCGACCATCGCGCAGTAGAGCGCGTCAAAGCAGCCCGGGTAGCCGCGCATCGCTTCCGCCAGCGAATGGCCTTCCAGCACTTTGCCGCGCACGCCGGCGATCAGCGTTTTCAGCTGCGGTTTTTCACTCTGCTGGGCCACCGCGTCGAGCGCTTTTTCCAGCGGGATCGCGGCGGCGACCAGCGTCGCCAGCTGGCGGGTGACGAGGGCGAGATCGCGGGCGCTGGTGCGGCGCATAAAGCGCGATGGTCTGCCGCCGCTGGCTGCCGGGTCGATGTCCAGCGCCAGCCAGCCCTTTTCCCGCAGCAGCTGGCGCGCGTGGCGGGCGGAGTCCGCCTGCTGGACGCCGCGCCGGGGTTTGCCCTGTTCGTCGAGGGCCTGGTAACGAAACAGCGCCATTTCAGGAAGCCTCCACGATCGGCTGCTCGGTGACCCTTAGCACCTCTTGCCAACTGGTGATCCCAGCCAGCGCCTTTTCCCGCCCGGCGCGGCGCAGGGTCATATAATCCGTCCCCAGCTGTTGGATCAGCGTCACCTCATTTTCGCCGCGGTGGATAGCCATGCGTACGCGATCGTCCACCAGCAGCAGTTCATGGATGCCGGTGCGTCCGCGATAGCCGGTAAAACCGCACTCGGCGCAGCCCCGGGGCTGCCAGAGTGCCGTGCCGGGGGCGATCTCCATCTGGTGGGCGGCGTCGGCGTTTGCCGGTTCCTGCTGGCGACAATGTGGGCAGAGCCGGCGCACCAGCCGCTGCGACATCACCGCCAGCAGCGAGGTGGAGAGCAGAAAAGGCTCCACGCCCATATCCTGCAGGCGCGAGATGGCCCCCAGCGCGCTGTTGGTGTGCAGCGTCGAGAGCACCAGATGGCCGGTTAGCGAGGCCTGAACGGCGATTTGCGCCGTCTCGCCGTCGCGGATTTCGCCCACCAGCACCACGTCAGGGTCCTGGCGCAAAATGGCGCGCAGCCCGCGGGCAAAGGTCATGTCGACTTTCGCGTTAACCTGGGTCTGACCGATGCCCTCCAGCTCATATTCGATGGGGTCTTCAATGGTCATGATGTTGCGCTCGCGCGCGTCGAGGCGGCTCAGCGCGGCGTAGAGGGTGGTGCTTTTTCCCGAACCGGTCGGCCCGGTCACCAGCACGATGCCGTGCGGGCGGGCGATCAGCCCATCCACCTGCCGCAGCAGGGCGGGAGTCATCCCGAGGGTCAGCAGGTCGAGATTGACGCTATTTTTGTCGAGCAGACGCAGCACCACGCGCTCGCCGTAGCTCGACGGCAGGGTAGAGACGCGCACGTCGACGGCGCGTCCGCCAATGCGCAGCGCCATGCGCCCGTCCTGCGGAATGCGCTTTTCGGCGATATCCAGGCTCGCCATCACCTTAATGCGCGAGATCAGCAGTGCGGCGAGTCGGCGCTGGGGGCGCAGGATTTCGCGCAGGACGCCGTCGACGCGAAAGCGAATTTGCAGGTGGCGCTCATAGGTTTCGATATGAATATCCGAGGCTTTCTCTTTGATGGCCTCGGTGAGCATGGCGTTAATCAGGCGGATAATCGGCGCGTCGTCTTCGCTGTCCAGCAGGTCGTCGGTGTCCGGCAGCTCTTCGGCAAGGGTATACAGATCCAGCTCGTTGCCGATATCGGCCATCATGCGCCGGGCCTCGGCGGAGTCGCGCTGATAGCTCAGCACCAGCAGCTTTTCGAACGCCTCTTCTTCCAGCCGCTCGAGGCGGAACGGCATCGCGGCGACCCGGCGGGCTTCCAGCAGCGCCTGCGGCGCGGTAGCGGCGAGGCAGAAAACCTCGCAGCTTTCGCCGCTGCTCAGGAGCATCACGCTGTGCGCGCGGGCGTAGCCGAAGGGGAGCAGCGGGCGTCGTTCAGCGGCGGGGGTCATAGATTGCCTCCCAGATTGAACGCGTCGATAGCGGCGCTGACCTGACGGAACGCGGCGGTATCCTGGCGCGGGTAGATCTCCAGCAGATCCTGATTCAGCATCGCGTCGTTGTTCTCTTTGCCGCGCTGTTTGCTCTGGGCGTCGTTAAAAGCGGTGTACTGCCCGGATGAGGCCTGGCGGTACTCGTCGCGGTCGCGGATCACCGTCGGGCGGATAAACAGCATCAGGTTGCGCTTGGAGACCTTTTTGCTGGTGGAACGGAACAGCGCGCCAATGACCGGAATATCGCCGAGCAGCGGCACTTTGTCGGCGGTGTCGGAGACGCTTTTATCCAGCAGGCCGCCGACGACCACCGTTTCGCCGCTGCCGACCAGCACCGCGTTATTGACCGTACGGGTATTGAAGGTCGCGCCGAGATCCGAACTGGTGCTGGAGGCGGCGTCCGCCACGCTGGAGACCTCCTGTTCGATCTCCAGCAGGACCGAATCGCCTTCGTTGATTTGCGGCTTCACCTTTAGCTTGATGCCGACGGTTTTGCGCTCGACGGTATTGAAGATGTTATCGCCGGAGGTGGTTTGCGAGCCGGTGAGTACCGGGACCTCCTGGCCGACGTTAAAGGTGGCTTCCATGTTGTCGAGGGTAACGATGCTCGGCGTGGCGAGAATATCGTTCTTGGTGCTGCTGGAGAGGGCGGTTAACAGCATCGCCCAGTTGCCCTGGTAGAAGCCGGCGGCAATGCCGTTGAAGGAGCTTAAGGCGCTGGCCAGCGAGCTGCTGACGGTGCCGTCTTTGTTGTACTGGTTGGCCCCGGCGATGGCGGTGGATATCGGCAGGCCGCTATTGGTGAACTGGGTCATCCCGGCATTTTTATTGGCCCACTGGATGCCGAGGTTCAGGCCGTCAGCGTCCTGCACTTCGGCGATAATCGCCTCGACCAGCACCTGCGGGCGGCGGATATCAAGTTGGGCGATTACCCGCTCAAGGTCGTTCATTACGTCCGGTGCGGCGGTGACAATCAGGGCGTTGGTCTGGCCGTGCGCTTTGATAATGATATTTTTATCCAGCGCCGCCACCGGCTTCGCGGCCTGCTTTTCGCTCTGCATCGTGCTGCTGATACCGGTCAGCACTTCGACCAGGTCGGAGGCTTTAGCGTATTTCAGGTAGATGACTTTGGTATTGCCCTGGGTCGCCTGCTGGCGGTCGAGCTGCTTAATCATGGCGATGATCCGCTGGCGGGAGTTCGGCTCGCCGCTGACCAGCACCGCGTTGGTGCGTTCATCGGCCACCACGTTGGCGACCATCGAGCCGGGCAGCGCCGATTTGCTGGTGTCCTTGTTGAGTTCGGTCACCAGCTTGACCACATCGGCGGCGGAGGCCCAGGACAGCGGAACGGTCACTACGCTGCGGTCTCCGGCGTTATCGACGCGTTCGACAATGGTTAGCAGGCGCTTGATTACCGCCGCGCGGCCGGTCATCAGCAGGACGTTGGAGGGTTCATAGTGCACCACGCTGCCCGCGCCAGCGTTATCGTTAAGCTGGCGCAGCAGCGGCGCCAGATCGCGGGCGGCGACGTTGGTCAGAGGCACGACGCGGGTGACGACCTCATCGCCAATACCCGGCGCGGCATCGCTCGCCACCGGCACCGCGGCGGTTTTCGCGTCTTTCGAACGCACCACTTTCAGGACGCCGTTATTCATATTAATTACGGCGAAACCGTAGACATCAAGGACGCTGAGGAAGAACTGATAATATTGTTCTTCGTTGAGCATATCGTAGCTGCGCACGGTAATGGTGCCGCGCACGCTGGGATCGATAATGACCGTTTTATTCAGGTTTTTACTCACCGTATTGATAAATTCCTGAATATCGGTGCCCTTGAAGCTGGCGGAAAACTCTTCCGCCGCGGCCGGTCTGAATAACAGCGCGGCGAATATCAGCAGCGTCAGGGAAAATGAGCGGATAACGTTGGCGATGATCAATTATTCATCCCTCAGGGCTAGATAAATATCGTTTTTCTGGCCGTCGCGTTCAACGGTAAGGGTTATTTCAGTTAATTCCGGCAGCTGGGCTAATACCTGGCGGGCCTGCTCTTTATCGCGTAAATCCAGACCGTTGAGGGCTATCGCCAGATCGTTTTCCCGGAGACCCGACTGGCGAAATAGCGCCGGGTCTTTGCCCGGGTTCAGGCGATATCCGCTGAGTTTGTCGTTAACCATGACCGGCGAAATATTGAGGTAATGAAGAATATTTTGCGGCTGCGCCCGGAGCTCCTGCGCCAGGTGGCGGGCTGGCGGCGCGGCGCTATTTTTGCCGACGGCGGGCGGGTCGTTAAACAGCGGGATAGCCTCATTTCTGCCGCGGTAATTAACAATCAGGCGGTCGGGGGAAATGGCGACGATTTTCGCCTCTCCGCCCGGCGTATTATCGCCAATACCGAGGCTAACCTGTTGATTCCCTTTCATCATGATAGCGATGGCGCGGGACGGGTCGGTGCTGGCGAGCAGGCCGGTAACGCGCAGTTTGAGCGCCGAAACGGGCGCCTGGTCGAGGTTGCCGCCGGGCGCGGAGGCGGAGGTTTTCTCCGCAAGGCCAAACAGCGTAAAGCGCGGCAGCACCGTTTCCGCGGAGGGGGCTGCGGGCGACGTCATATCGGCAGAGCTCAATGCGTTATCCGTAAAGTTTACCGGGAGAATTATTTTCCAGGTTAATTGCGCGAGCTGCTGGCAGATAAAAAATAATATGATGGAGGTCACAATATGAGGCGCGTAATTAATTATTTTTTTATTTGGTATTGTTAATCTCATCACGGAATTATGCATTTGTATTCCTTTGCTCATTCTATTTCCCTCAGCAAAAGGTACCGCCCTACCGATATGGGTGGGGCATTTTTTATTTTTGAGCGTGCTTATTGCGGGAATCTGCGTAGGTCGCTGCGAATCATAAAGAGTTTGGCTATTGCGGTCGTCATTCCCTTTTTATTTTTTCTCCTCCGGCCGCCTACGCCCCCGGAGGAGGAGTGAATGGATGATTGAACCTAAGAGAGCAAGAATATCTAATTATCGACGCTTTAAAGATATGCTCGTCATTTCTTCATGGGGCTTAAGTGCGCCAGGAATAGTTTCGCGTATATAACACTTCATATAATTTAATCAGCATGTATAGGGACTATCGAATGCTCAGATATACCCGTAATGCCCTGGTTCTGGGATCGCTGGTTTTACTTAGCGGCTGCGATAACGGATCCTCTTCTTCTTCCTCTGGAAATCCCGACACTCCTGATAATCAGGATGTGGTTGTACGTTTACCTGACGTTGCGGTGCCCGGCGAAGCGGTCACGGCGGTAGAAAACCAGGCGGTCATCCACCTGGTGGATATTGCCGGGATCACCAGCAGTAGCGCGGCGGACTACAGCAGCAAAAACCTCTATCTCTGGAACAATGAAACCTGCGACGCGCTGAGCGCGCCGGTGGCCGACTGGAATGACGTCAGCACCACGCCGAGCGGCAGCGATAAATATGGCCCGTACTGGGTGATCCCGCTCAACAAAGAGAGCGGTTGTATCAACGTCATCGTTCGTGACGGCACCGATAAGCTGATCGATAGCGACCTGCGGGTGTCGTTTGGCGACTTCACCGATCGTACGGTATCGGTGATCGCCGGTAACAGCGCGGTCTATGACTCCCGCGCCGACGCCTTCCGCGCCGCTTTTGGCGTCGCGCTGGCCGAAGCCCACTGGGTCGACAAAAATACGCTGCTGTGGCCGGGCGGACAGGATAAGCCCATCGTGCGCCTCTACTACAGCCGCAGCAGTAAAGTGGCGGCCGACGGTGAAGGCAAATTTACCGACCGCTACCTGAAGCTGACGCCGACTACCGTCAGCCAGCAGGTCAGCATGCGCTTCCCGCACCTTTCCAGCTATGCGGCCTTTAAGCTGCCGGACAACGCCAACGTTGACGAGCTGCTGCAGGGCGAAACGGTCGCCATTGCCGCCGCAGAGGACGGGATCCTGATTTCCGCCACCCAGGTGCAGACGGCGGGCGTCCTGGATGACGCCTATGCCGAAGCGGCGGAAGCCCTGAGCTACGGCGCGCAGCTGGCCGACGGCGGCGTCACCTTCCGCGTTTGGGCGCCGACTGCCCAGCAGGTGGATGTGGTGGTCTACAGCGCCGATAAGAAAGTCATTGGCAGCCATCCTATGACCCGCGACAGCGCTTCCGGCGCGTGGTCATGGCAGGGCGGCAGCGATCTGAAAGGCGCGTTCTACCGCTATGCGATGACGGTTTATCACCCGCAGTCGCGTAAGGTTGAACAGTACGAAGTCACCGACCCGTATGCGCATAGCCTGTCGACCAACTCGGAGTACAGCCAGGTGGTCGATCTCAACGACAGCGCCCTGAAGCCTGACGGCTGGGACAACCTGAC
Source organism: Klebsiella sp. MBT K-1 (assembly GCF_002556465.1). Classification (NCBI taxonomy): domain Bacteria; kingdom Pseudomonadati; phylum Pseudomonadota; class Gammaproteobacteria; order Enterobacterales; family Enterobacteriaceae; genus Klebsiella; species Klebsiella sp. MBT K-1. The sequence continues at coordinate 13,388 of NZ_PDEL01000024.1, forward strand.
GATGCCGCACGCCCAGAAGACGAAAGCGGATTTAGCGAAGATGACGATCCATGAATCGCATATTCGCGATCTCTCCGCCTGGGACCAGACCGTTCCGGCCGAACTGCGCGGTAAATACCTTGCGCTGACCGCCGGCGACAGCAATATGGTGCAGCATCTGAAGACGCTCTCCGCTTCAGGTGTGACGCACGTTGAGCTGCTGCCGGTCTTCGATCTGGCGACGGTGAACGAGTTCAGCGACAAGGTCGCCGATATTCAGCAACCGTTCAGTCGCCTGTGTGAAGTGAACAGCGCGGTGAAAAGCAGCGAGTTCGCCGGATACTGCGACAGCGGCTCCACGGTGGAAGAGGTACTGAATCAGCTTAAGCAGAGCGATAGCCAGGATAATCCGCAGGTGCAGGCGCTGAATACGCTGGTGGCGCAGACCGACTCCTACAACTGGGGCTACGATCCGTTCCACTACACGGTTCCGGAAGGATCCTACGCGACCGATCCGGAAGGCACGACGCGCATCAAAGAGTTCCGCACCATGATTCAGGCGATCAAGCAGGATCTGGGGATGAACGTCATTATGGACGTGGTCTACAACCACACCAACGCCGCGGGTCCGACCGATCGCACGTCGGTACTGGATAAGATCGTACCCTGGTACTATCAGCGTCTGAATGAAACCACCGGCAGCGTCGAATCCGCCACCTGCTGTTCCGACTCCGCGCCGGAGCATCGGATGTTCGCCAAGCTGATCGCCGACTCGCTGGCGGTATGGACCACCGATTATAAAATCGATGGTTTCCGCTTCGACCTGATGGGCTATCACCCGAAAGCGCAAATTCTGTCGGCGTGGGAGCGCATTAAGGCCCTGAACCCGGATATCTACTTCTTCGGCGAAGGCTGGGACTCTAACCAGAGCGATCGTTTTGAAATCGCCTCGCAGATCAACCTGAAAGGTACCGGTATCGGCACGTTCTCCGATCGCCTGCGCGATTCCGTGCGCGGCGGCGGCCCGTTCGATTCCGGCGATGCGCTGCGTCAGAACCAGGGCATCGGCAGCGGCGCGGGCGTGTTGCCAAACGAACTCGCCAGCCTGAGCGATGACCAGGTCCGCCATCTGGCCGATCTGACCCGTCTGGGGATGGCCGGTAACCTCGCTGACTTTGTGATGATCGACAAAGACGGCGCGGCGAAGAAAGGCAGCGAAATTGACTATAACGGCGCGCCTGGCGGCTACGCCGCAGACCCGACGGAAGTCGTCAACTATGTTTCGAAACACGACAACCAGACGCTGTGGGACATGATCAGCTACAAAGCGTCCCAGGAAGCCGATCTGGCGACCCGCGTTCGCATGCAGGCCGTTTCGCTGGCGACGGTGATGCTGGGGCAGGGGATCGCGTTCGATCAGCAGGGCTCTGAACTGCTGCGTTCGAAATCCTTTACCCGCGACTCCTACGACTCCGGCGACTGGTTCAACCGCGTGGATTATTCCCTGCAGGATAATAACTACAACGTTGGTATGCCGCGCATCAGCGATGACGGCAGCAACTATGAGGTGATTACTCGCGTCAAAGAGATGGTTGCCACCCCGGGCGAAGCGGAGCTGAAGCAGATGACCGCGTTCTACCAGGAGCTGACCGAGCTGCGGAAATCCTCGCCGTTGTTCACATTGGGCGATGGCAGCGCGGTAATGAAGCGCGTTGATTTCCGTAATACCGGTTCCGACCAACAGGCCGGTCTGCTGGTGATGACCGTGGATGACGGGATGAAAGCGGGCGCCAGCCTGGATAGCCGCCTTGACGGTCTGGTGGTGGCGATTAACGCCGCGCCGGAAAGCCGCACGCTGAATGAGTTTGCCGGTGAAACGCTGCAGCTGAGCGCGATCCAGCAGACGGCGGGCGAAAACTCGCTGGCAAACGGCGTGCAGATTGCCGCTGATGGCACCGTCACTCTGCCGGCCTGGTCCGTTGCGGTGCTGGAACTGCCGCAGGGCGAAGCCCAGGGCGCCGGGCTGCCGGTAAGCAGTAAGTAAAACCTTAACCTCCCGGCCCGCGGCGTCAAAACCCCGGGCCGGGATGGCGTGTCTTGATTAAGGAGAAGCCGGTGCTTGTTCGCCCGCAAGAGCCGTACCCGCAGTCCGAGCCCCCGGCGGCGGTAGGAAGAATGGTGCAGATCCCCTACGTGACCGTACCGCTGTACGCCGCGCTGCTGATTGCGCTCGGATGGTTCGGCGGCGAGCAGTGGCGGAACAAGCCCGAGCCGCAGCCGATGAGGCAGTCGGTAGCCCATGCGGCGTTAGTCCCGCTGAACCAACCGGCGGTCAAAGCTGCCGTGGCGCCGGTTAACGCCGGGCCCGAAATTCAGGCTGAACCGGAAATAGCGATAGATGAAGATAACCTGCCGCCTCTGCGCTACAGCGCGCACGTCTACGCTTCACTGGCGGATAAACGCAGCATTGTATTAAACGGACAGTCCTGGAAGGAGGGCGACTCGCCGCTGGCGAACCTGGTTATCGAGCAGATTCAGCAGGACCTCACCGTATTTAGCTTCAACGGTAAAACGTTTACCCTCGCGGCGCTGGATGACTGGCCGGGCGGGGCGATTGAGGAGAGTCCGCAGGCAGAATAAAATAGCGCTGGCGGAATATAAATAAGCGCTATTTATTGTCGCGCAGGCTATCAATAAAGGGCGCCAGCTGGCGATTAAACTGGCTGCATTTTGTCGCTTCCGGAGTACTGTCCTGCAGGAGCTGTTGATATAGCTGCGCGCTGCGCTGGCTTAAAAGATTCGCGTCAATATTCGCCCATCCGCGCTTTTTACCCACGTTTATTGCCGCACGGTTAATCGCTTCATCGGCGGGCAGATCGCTGCGGTTGCACTTATTCTTCAGATAGCGCGCCCCGGCGGCGACGGAGGCAAGCTGCTCTAGCTGGGCCTGACCGCTCACGGCAGGACTGAGGGTTGTCGGGCGATTTTGCTGACAACCTGAGAGCAGGGCGGCCGCCATCAGCGGAAATAGAATAAAGTTGCGCATAATATATTAATCGGAAAAATTAATTGGCTGACAGTTTAACAAATATTTATCCGTAGTCATCAGAAAATCTGCCAAATTATCAATGTTAAGCCGCTCGCGTTTTTATCATTGCGCGCTTTTAAATTTCTTTTTCTTTCATCTGCGTTATTTCTTTTTGCTGGCGGAAATACTATTTTCCGGCGTTACCGTTCCGCTTTCTTTTGGCGGTATGCAGAAGGAGACGGGCGGACATGTTTATGTTGTTAAAAAACATAATAATTTCCCTTTTGTTACCTGATGAGCATGTAAAATGCTGGTTAAGAATGTCACGGTTTAGTGCTATCCTGTATCGCCTGGACAATCAGTTCCGTGTCCCGAACTATTCTGTCGATGAAGCCGGTAACAATGTGATTTGTATGGTGAATTTTTAAAGTGAAAATCATGCGAGCGACATGATAACGCGTCGCGCAGTTCATAAATGGTCGCCTGAAAGCCAAAACGGTCGGGCGTCAATTTGAGAGATTTCTTCTTTCCCCCAATCGGGGAAACATTGAGAATCAGGCTTTTACGCCTGTAAGTTGCGGAGAAAAAGCATGGCGGGAGATGACCGCGAGCCGATCGGACGTAAGGGGAGACCCTCGCGCCCGGCAAAACAAAAGGTAACTCGCCGTCGGGTTCGGGAAGAGGACTACGACGACGATTACGATGATGACTATGAGGATGAAAAACCGATGCCGCGGAAAGGAAAAGGCAAAGGCGGTAAACCCCCTCGTCGTAAACGCGCCTGGCTATGGCTGCTGATTAAGATTGGGGTCGTCTGCGCGGTGTTGATTGCCGCCTATGGCGTCTACCTCGATCAGAAAATCCGTAGCCGCATTGACGGTAAAGTCTGGGATCTGCCCGCCGCGGTCTATGGCCGGATGGTCAACCTTGAGCCGGATATGCAGATCAGCAAAAACGAAATGGTGCGTCTGCTTAACGCCACGCAGTATCGCCAGGTGAGCGCGATGACGCGCCCGGGCGAATATACGGTACAGGCCAACAGCATCGAGATGATCCGCCGTCCGTTCGATTTCCCGGACAGTAAAGAAGGACAGGTGCGCGCGCGTCTGACCTTCAACGGCGATCGCCTGGATACCATCGAGAATATGGATAATAACCGCCAGTTCGGTTTCTTCCGCCTCGATCCGCGCCTGATCACCATGCTGCAATCGGCCAACGGCGAACAGCGTCTGTTTGTTAAGCGCAACGGCTTCCCGGATCTGCTGGTCGATACCCTGCTGGCGACGGAAGACCGCCATTTCTACGAACACGACGGCATCAGCCTCTACTCGATTGGCCGCGCGGTGCTGGCGAACCTGACCGCCGGGCGTACGGTGCAGGGGGCGAGTACGCTGACCCAGCAGCTGGTGAAGAACCTGTTCCTCTCCAGCGAACGTTCCTACTGGCGTAAGGCTAACGAAGCCTATATGGCGCTGATCGTTGATGCCCGCTACAGCAAGGATCGTATCCTTGAGCTGTATATGAACGAAGTGTACCTCGGTCAGAGCGGCGATAACGAGATCCGCGGCTTCCCGCTGGCGAGCCTCTATTACTTTGGCCGTCCGGTGGAAGAGCTGAGCCTCGATCAGCAGGCGCTGCTGGTGGGGATGGTAAAAGGCGCGTCGGTCTACAACCCATGGCGTAACCCAAAACTGGCGCTGGAGCGACGCAACCTCGTGCTGCGTCTGCTGCAGCAGCAGCAGGTTATCGATCAAGAGCTGTATGACATGCTGAGCGCGCGTCCGCTGGGCGTACAGCCGCGCGGCGGGGTTATCTCTCCGCAGCCGGCGTTTATGCAGATGGTGCGCCAGGAGCTGCAGGCGAAACTGGGCGACAAAGTGAAAGATCTCTCCGGCGTGAAGATCTTCACCACCTTCGACTCAGTCGCGCAGGATGCGGCGGAAAAGGCGGCGACGGAAGGTATTCCGGCGCTGAAGAAACAGCGTAAGCTGCCGGATCTGGAAACCGCGATGGTGGTCGTCGATCGCTTCACCGGCGAGGTGCGGGCGATGGTCGGCGGGGCGGAGCCGCAGTTTGCCGGCTATAACCGCGCAATGCAGGCGCGCCGTTCAATTGGTTCACTGGCAAAACCGGCGACCTATTTGACCGCGCTAAGCCAGCCGAACCAGTATCGTCTCAATACCTGGATTGCCGATGCGCCTATCTCGATTCGCCTGTCTAATGGCCAGACGTGGTCGCCGCAGAACGACGACCGTCGCTACAGCGATAGCGGTAAGGTGATGCTGGTCGATGCGCTGACGCGTTCGATGAACGTGCCGACGGTGAACCTCGGGATGGCGCTGGGCCTGCCGGCAGTGGTCGATACCTGGACTAAACTGGGCGCGCCGAAGAATCAGCTGAACGCGGTTCCGTCGATGCTGCTGGGGGCGCTGAACCTGACGCCGATTGAAGTGGCGCAGGCGTTCCAGACCATCGCCAGCGGGGGCAACCGCGCGCCGCTGTCAGCGCTGCGTTCCGTTATCGCCGAAGATGGTACCGTGCTCTATCAGAGCTATCCGCAGGCGGAGCGCGCGGTGCCTGCCCAGGCGGCTTACATGACGCTATGGACCATGCAGCAGGTTGTGCAGCGCGGTACCGGTCGCCAGCTGGGCGCGAAGTATCCGGGCCTGCATCTGGCGGGTAAAACCGGGACCACCAACAACAACGTTGATACCTGGTTTGCCGGTATTGACGGTGGTCAGGTGACCATTACCTGGGTGGGTCGCGATAATAACCAGCCGACCAAGCTGTACGGCGCCAGCGGCGCAATGTCCATTTACCAGCGCTATCTGGCAAACCAGACCCCGACCCCGCTGGTGCTGACGCCGCCGGAAGACGTGGTGGATATGGGCGTCGATGGCAGCGGTAACTTTGTCTGCAGCGGCGGCATGCGCTCGCTGCCGGTATGGACCACCACGCCGGACGCGCTGTGCCGCCAGGGCGAACAGATCCAACAGCAGCAGCTCCAGCAGCAGCAGGCGAATAATCCGTTCAATCAGTCCGGGCAGCAGCCGCAACAGCAGCAAAACCAGCAGCAGCAACCCCCGAAGCAGGAGAAGAGCGATGGCGTCGCGGGCTGGATTAAGGATATGTTCGGCAGTAATTAACGTTCCGCTTCATCCTTTAAGCCGACGCTTCGTCGTTTAAATGGATGCTAAAATAGTGGCCCTCTAATACCTCAGTATTAGGGGGCCTTTTTATATCGATAAATTAATTAACACCCGCTTAACTCCACACTTACCGTCTGGTTATTTATTCATCCTTTGATATTTCGTCAGGGGCATATTTCTTGCCTTGCCGCGATCGTTTCGCCTATTATGTCAGCCGTTATAATAATAATTCTCGTTTACGTTATCATTCACTTCTATTAGAGATATACCCATGGCGCGTCTTAAAACTGCTCAGCCAAATCACTCGCTGCGTAAAATCGCAGCTGTAGTAGCCACGGCGGTTAGCGGCATGTCTGTTTATGCACAGGCGGCAGTTGAACCGAAAGAAGAAACCATCACCGTAACCGCCGCTCCGGCTCCGCAGGAGAGCGCCTGGGGACCGGCAGCGACCATCGCGGCGAAACATTCGGCGACCGCAACAAAAACCGATACGCCCATCGAAAAAACGCCGCAGTCTATTTCCGTAGTGACCCGCCAGGAAATGGAGATGAAGCAGCCGACGACGGTTAAAGAAGCGCTGGCCTATACGCCGGGCGTATTCTCGACTCGCGGCAGCTCAACCACCTATGACGTAGTGACGATTCGCGGCTTCACCACGTCGACGACGGTGAACACCAACCAGTATCTGGATGGGATGAAGCTGCAGGGGAATAACTATTCTGAAGTGTCGATGGACCCCTATTTCCTTGAACGTGTTGAAGTGATGCGTGGGCCAACGTCGGTGCTGTACGGCAACAGCAACCCTGGCGGTATCGTCAGCATGGTCAGCAAGCGACCGACCACTGAGCCGCTGAAAGAAATCCAGTTTAAAATGGGTACCGATAATCTGTGGCAGACGGGGTTTGATTTCAGCGATGCCATTGATGATGACGGGGTGTGGTCGTATCGCCTGACTGGTTTGGGTCGCAGCCAGGATGCCCAGCAGCAGATGGCGAAATCGACCCGCTATGCGGTCGCGCCCTCCTTTAGCTGGCGTCCGGATGACAAAACGGACTTCACTTTCCTGAGTAATTTTCAGAGCGATCCCTATGCCGGGTATTACGGCTGGCTGCCGCGTGAAGGGACAGTGGTGCCGTATTACGACGCCAACGGTAAGGCGCACAAGCTGCCGACGGACTTCAACGAAGGCGAAGCGAATAATAAGATGTCTCGCCGTCAGCAGATGGTCGGCTACAGCTTCTCGCACCAGTTTGATGACACTTTCACCGTGCGTCAGAATCTGCGTTATGCGGATGTCCATACCCTGTATCGTTCAGTCTACGGCAACGGATATACGCCGACAGGCAAAATCAACCGCGCGTATGTTCGCTCCGATGAGCATCTCAATACGTTCACCGTTGATACCCAGCTGCAGTCTGATTTCGCAACCGGCGCGGTAGGGCACACTCTGTTAACCGGCGTGGATTATTCGCGCATGCGTAATGATGTTAAGGCCGACTACGGGACGGCTTCCGCGATTGACATGCAGAACCCGCAGTATGGCAATCCAGACGTCAGCGTTAACTTCCCCTATTCGGTGCTGAACCGCATGGAGCAGACCGGCCTGTACGCGCAGGATCAGATGGCGTGGGATAAGTGGGTGATGACGCTGGGTGGCCGCTACGACTATGCGATGGCTTCCACCCTGACGCGCCCTGCGAATACCCTCGCCAAAAATCACGATCAGCAGTTCACCTGGCGCGGCGGCATTAACTATCTGTTTGATAATGGTATCTCGCCATACTTCAGCTACAGCCAGTCCTTTGAGCCGGTTTCCGGATCGTCGCGGGATGGCAAACCCTTCGATGCTTCCCACGGCGAACAGTACGAAGCCGGCGTGAAGTACGTACCGAAGGATATGCCGGTTGTGCTGACCGCCGCGGTATATCAACTGACCAAAGATAAAAACCTGACGGCGGATCCGAACAACTCCTCGTTCAGTATCCAGACGGGCGAAATCCGCTCACGCGGGATTGAGCTGGAGGCGAAAGCGGCGGTTAACGCCAACGTCAACGTGACGGCTTCCTATACCTATACCGACGCCCAGTACCAGCATGACACCACCTTTAACGGCAAGCGTCCGGCGGAAGTGCCGCGCAATATGGCGTCGCTGTGGGCAGACTACACCTTCCACGAAACCGCGCTGAGCGGCCTGACGGTGGGCGCCGGGGCGCGCTATGTCGGTTCAACGGTAAGCTATTACAAAAACAATACTTCGACGGGAAAAAAAGACGAATCCTTCAACGTCGCGGGCTACGCGTTAATGGATGCTACCGTGAAATATGATCTGGCGCGCTTTGGTCTACCGGGTTCGTCGATCGGGGTCAACGTCAACAACCTGTTCGATCGCGAATACGTTTCCAGCTGCTACAGCGAATACGCCTGCTACTGGGGCGCTGAACGCCAGGTTGTGGCGACCGCGACTTTCCGTTTCTAACCACTTAACGGGCGCGGTTCGCCGCGCCTCTGACCAGGTTCCGTTATGCAGGAAAACATTCCGCACTCCGATACGACGTTTTCACTGGACCGCGTGACCTTCCGCGTGCCCGGCCGAACGCTGCTGCATCCTCTGTCGTTAACTTTCCCGGCGGGAAAAGTCACCGGCCTGATTGGCCATAACGGCTCCGGCAAATCAACGCTGCTGAAAATGCTTGGCCGCCATCAGCCGCCGTCGGATGGGGATATTTTGCTCGACGGCCAGCCGCTCGACAGCTGGGGCAGCAAAGCGTTTGCCCGCAAAGTCGCCTATTTGCCGCAACAGTTGCCACCGGCGGAAGGCATGACGGTGCGTGAGCTGGTGGCGATCGGCCGCTACCCGTGGCACGGGGCGCTGGGGCGTTTTGGCGCGGCGGATCGGGAGAAAGTGGAAGAGGCGATTGCGCTGGTCGGGCTAAAACCGCTGGCCCAGCGGCTGGTGGACAGCCTCTCCGGCGGTGAACGCCAGCGCGCGTGGATTGCCATGCTGGTGGCCCAGGATAGCCGCTGCCTGCTGCTTGATGAACCGACCTCGGCGCTGGATATCGCCCACCAGGTGGATGTGCTGGCGCTGGTTCATCGCCTCAGCCAGCAGCGCGGGCTGACGGTGATCGCCGTCCTGCATGATATCAATATGGCGGCGCGCTACTGCGACTATCTGGTTGCGCTGCGCGGCGGTGAGATGATCGCTCAGGGAACGCCCGCGGCGCTGATGCGCAGCGAAACCCTGGAACAAATTTACGGCATCCCGATGGGGATCCTGCCGCATCCGGCTGGCGCAGCGCCAGTAAGTTTTGTCTATTGATGGAAAACCTCACATTCATCACGCGGCGGCGCCTGCTGACCGCGATGGCGCTGTCGCCGCTGCTATGGCAGATGCGCGGCGCGCGGGCGGCGGAAGTGGATCCGCAGCGTATTGTCGCGCTCGAATGGCTGCCGGTAGAGCTGCTGCTGGCGCTGGGCGTCACGCCCTACGGCGTTGCCGATATCCCTAACTACAGGCTGTGGGTCAATGAACCGGCGCTGCCTGATTCGGTGATTGACGTTGGGCTGCGCACCGAACCCAATCTGGAGCTGTTGACGCAGATGAAGCCGTCGTTTCTGGTCTGGTCGGCAGGATATGGCCCGTCGGCGGAAAAGCTGGCGCGTATTGCGCCCGGACGAGGATTCACCTTCAGCGACGGCAAGCGTCCGCTGATGATGGCTCAGCAGTCGCTTAGCGAAATGGCTGCCCTGATCGGCAGGCAGCAGGAAGCGAAGCGCCATCTGGCGGAATTTGACGCGCTGATGGAGAGCCTGCGTCCGCGCTTTGCCCGTCGCGGCGATCGCCCGCTGCTGATGATTACCCTGCTTGATACCCGCCACGTGCTGGTCTTTGCGCAGAACTGTCTGTTCCAGGAAGTGCTCGACCGCTTTGCCATCAACAATGCCTGGCAGGGCGAGACCACCTTTTGGGGCAGCGTCACCGTCGGTATTGACCGGCTGGCGGCCTACAGAGACGCCGACGTTATCTGCTTCGATCACGGCAATGCGCGGGAGATGGCGCAGCTCACGGCGACGCCGCTGTGGCAAGCGATGCCGTTCGTTCGTGCAGGGCGTTTTCAACGCGTCCCGGCGGTGTGGTTCTATGGCGCGACGCTATCGGCGATGCATTTTGCCCGCGTGTTGGCCGATGCTCAGGGAGGCCCGGCGTGAGATCGCGTATTTCGCCTTTGGCGACATCTCTGCTGTTAACTCTGCTTATCGTCGCTGCTGCGCTGACGCTGTTCAACCTCAACGTGGCGCTGCCGCGAAGCGAGTGGGGACAGGCGCTCTGGCAGCCGAGTATCGATAATATCGCCCAGATGCTGTTCCACTACAGCCTGCTGCCGCGGCTGGCGATATCGCTGCTGGTCGGCGCCGGGCTGGGGCTGGTGGGCGTGCTGTTCCAGCAGGTGCTGCGTAACCCGCTGGCGGAGCCGACGACGCTCGGCGTGGCGACCGGGGCGCAGCTGGGCATGACGGTCACCACGCTATGGGCAATCCCTGGCGTGCTGGCGTCGCAGTTTGCCGCGCTGGCCGGGGCCTGCATTGTCGGCGCGCTGGTGTTTGGCGTGTCGTGGGGCAAACGCCTCTCGCCGGTGACGTTGATTCTGGCAGGCTTGGTGGTGAGTCTCTACTGCGGCGCGCTTAATCAGCTGATGGCGATCTTCCATCATGACCAGCTGCAAAGCATGTTCCTGTGGAGCACCGGCACCCTGACGCAGACCGACTGGAGCGTGGTGCAGCGGCTGTGGCCGCAGCTGCTGGGCGGGGCGATTCTGACCCTGCTGCTGCTGCGTCCGCTGACCCTGATGGGGCTGGACGACGGCGTGGCGCGCAATCTCGGTCTGGCGCTTTCTCTGGCGCGGCTGGGGGCGTTGACTCTGGCGATTATCATCAGCGCCCTGTTGGTGAATGCGGTGGGGATTATTGGTTTTATCGGTTTGTTCGCGCCGCTGCTGGCGAAGATGCTGGGCGCTCGCCGCCTGCTATCGCGCCTGCTGCTGGCGGCCCTGATTGGCGCGCTGCTGCTGTGGCTCTCCGATCAGCTCATCCTGTGGCTGGCCCGGGTGTGGATGGAGGTCTCCACCGGTTCGGTGACCGCGCTGATTGGCGCGCCGCTGCTGCTATGGCTGCTGCCGCGCCTACGCAGCATTAGTGCGCCGGTGATGAACGGTGGCGATAAAGTGCTGGCTGAACGCCAACATGTGCTGTGGTTCGCGCTGGGCGGGCTGGCGATTCTGCTGCTGGCCATCGTCGCGGCGCTGGCTTTCGGCCGCGACGCGCAGGGCTGGCACTGGGCCAGCGGAACGCTACTGGATCAGCTAATGCCCTGGCGCTGGCCGCGCATTCTGGCGGCGCTGTTCGCCGGCGTGATGCTGGCGGTGGCGGGCTGCATTATCCAACGCTTAACCGGTAATCCGATGGCCAGTCCGGAAGTGCTTGGCATCAGCTCGGGCGCGGCGTTTGGCGTGGTGCTGATGCTATTTTTCGTGCCGGGCAACGCCTTTGGCTGGCTGCTGCCCGCCGGTAGCCTCGGCGCGGCGGCGACGCTGCTGGTTATCCTGGCTGCCGCCGGGCGCGGCGGATTTTCGCCGCACCGTATGCTGCTGGCGGGGATGGCGCTGAGTACCGCGTTTACCATGCTGCTGATGATGCTGCAGGCCAGCGGCGATCCGCGAATGGCGCAGATCCTGACGTGGATTTCCGGCTCCACCTACAGCGCGACGCCGGAGCTGGTGGTGCGCAGCGGCGTGGTGATGCTGATCCTGCTGGCGCTGGCCCCGCTCTGCCGCCGCTGGCTGACGATTCTGCCGCTGGGCGGCGAGGCGGCGAGGGCGGTCGGTATGGCGCTGACGCCGTCACGCATTGGGCTACTGCTGCTGGCGGCATGTTTGACCGCGGCCGCAACGCTAACGATTGGCCCCCTCAGCTTTGTGGGATTAATGGCGCCGCATATTGCGCGTATGATGGGATTCCGGCGTACGATGCCGCATATGGCGATCTCCGGCCTGATTGGCGGGGGGCTGCTGGTGTTCGCCGACTGGTGCGGCCGGATGATGCTGTTCCCGTATCAGATCCCGGCGGGCTTGTTGTCGACGTTTATCGGCGCGCCGTACTTTATCTATCTGTTAAGAAAACAGAGCCGGTAGCTTTTCCGCATCGCGATGCCCGCCGGGCGTCGCGATGTTATAAGCCGCTTATTGATTTTCAAAGAGTGCAGCACCTCGGAGAGGCATTGCCGGGGCTGAGCAGCCCCGGCAATCAGAGTTACAGCTTCGCGAAGGCGTTACGCGCGGCGGCAACGGTGTTGTCGATATCTTCTTCGCTGTGGGCGATGGACATAAAGCCCGCTTCAAACGCCGACGGCGCCAGATAGACGCCCTCTTCCAGCATCAGGTGGAAGAAGCGTTTGAAACGCTCTACGTCGCATTTGACCACGTCCTGGTAGCAGGTCACGGTTGGCGCGTCGGTAAAGAAAATGCCGAACATGCCGCCAACGTTATTCACCACCAGCGGGATACCGGCATCGCGAGCGGCGTCCAGCAGACCCTGGGCCAGCTGGTTGGTCAGTTCGGTTAGCGTCTCGTGCACGCCGGGCTGCGCCACTTCGCTTAAGCAGGCGAAACCTGCCGCCATCGCAATGGGGTTGCCGGAGAGGGTGCCTGCTTGATAAACCGGGCCGGTCGGCGCGAGGGCATCCATCACTTCACGACGACCGCCGAATGCGCCTACCGGCATACCGCCGCCGATGATTTTGCCAAGGCAGGTTAGATCCGGCACCACGCCGTAGTAATCCTGCGCGCCGGCCAGCGCCACGCGGAAGCCGGTCATCACTTCATCGATAATCAGCAGCGCGCCGAACTCGTCGCACAGCGCGCGCAGGCCCGGCAGAAACTCCGGCAGCGGCGGGATACAGTTCATATTACCGGCCACCGGCTCAACGATGATGCAGGCGATATCCTGCGGATACTGTTCGAACGCGGCGCGAACCGATGACAGATCGTTATAGGTGCAGGTCAGCGTGTGTTTGGCGAAGTCCGCCGGCACGCCCGGCGAGTTCGGTTGGCCGAGCGTCAGCGCGCCTGAGCCGGCCTTCACCAGCAGGCAGTCGGCGTGGCCGTGGTAGCAGCCTTCGAACTTAATGATTTTGTCACGGCCGGTGAAGCCGCGGGCCAGGCGAATGGCGCTCATGGTCGCTTCGGTACCGGAGTTCACCATGCGAACCATATCCATGGTCGGGACCAGTTCGGTAACCAGCGCCGCCATTTTGACTTCCATCTCCGTCGGCGCGCCAAAGCTTAAACCGCGTTCGGCGGCTTCAATGACCGCGTTGCGGATGGCCGGGTGGTTGTGACCCAGCACCATCGGGCCCCAGGAACCGACATAATCGATATACGCTTTACCATCAACGTCGTAAAGGTAAGCGCCGTCTGCGCGCTCGATAAACAGCGGCGTACCGCCGACGCCGGTGAAGGCACGTACCGGAGAGTTCACGCCGCCGGGAATAAGTTCACGCGCAGCGTTATACAGATTTTCAGATTTGCTCATTGCCTGGGTCCTGGTTCGTGAAAAATGTTTTGTCGACTATTCTAAGTTATTCCAGGAAGGTTATGAAAGTTTTGCCCAATTGAAACAATGAGGTCGCGGCGCATTTTTTTGACGACGGCGCTTGTCCGGTTGGCTAGAATGCCCTTCTTTCTATTTGTATTACTCATCATTGATAATGGCATGAAAGCAGAAAATCCCTCTTCTTCAGCACATCAGTTCGTACGCGTTCGCCGCAGCGATGCCGTGCGTCGGTTGATTCAGCGTGATAAGACGCCGCTGGCGGTGTTATTAATGGCCGCCGTTGTCGGAACGCTGGCGGGGTTGGTCGGCGTCGCGTTTGAGAAAAGCGTCAACTGGGTGCAGAACCTGCGTATTGGCGCGCTGGTAGAGGTGGCTGACCACTGGTTTCTGGTGTGGCCGCTGGCCTTTATACTCTCCGCTTTGCTGGCAATGGTGGGCTATTTCCTCGTGCGGTGTTTTGCGCCGGAAGCGGGCGGCTCCGGGATCCCGGAAATTGAAGGCGCGCTGGAAGAGCTGCGTCCCGTCCGCTGGTGGCGCGTGCTGCCGGTGAAGTTTATCGGCGGCATGGGTACGCTGGGCGCGGGAATGGTGCTGGGACGCGAAGGGCCGATGGTCCAGCTTGGGGGCAACCTTGGGCGTATGGTGGTGGACGTGTTCCGCATGCGTAGCCCGGAAGCGCGCCATACGCTTCTGGCGACCGGCGCCGCGGCGGGGCTCTCCGCCGCCTTTAACGCGCCGCTCGCCGGGATTCTGTTTATTATTGAAGAGATGCGCCCGCAGTTTCGCTACAACCTGATCTCCATTAAAGCCGTATTTACCGGCGTGATTATGGCCACCATTGTTTTCCGTATCTTCAACGGCGATAAAGCGGTTATCGAGGTTGGTAAGCTCAGCAATGCGCCGGTCAACACCCTGTGGTTGTATTTGATCCTCGGGATGATTTTTGGCTGCATTGGCCCACTGTTTAATACGCTGGTGCTGCGTACCCAGGACATGTTCCAGCGGATCCACGGCGGTAATATCAAAAAGTGGGTGCTGATTGGCGGCCTGATCGGCGGCAGCTGCGGCGTACTGGGGCTGATTCAGCCAACGGCGTCCGGCGGCGGGTTTAACCTGATCCCTATCGCCGCGGCGGGCAATTTTTCCGTTGGCCTGCTACTGTTTATTTTTATCGCGCGGGTGATCACCACGCTGCTCTGCTTCTCTTCCGGCGCGCCCGGCGGTATCTTTGCGCCGATGCTGGCGCTGGGGACGCTGCTGGGGACGGCATTTGGTATGGCGGCGACCCCGCTGTTTCCGGCGTATCATCTGGATGCAGGAACCTTTGCCATCGCCGGTATGGGCGCGCTGCTCGCCGCCTCGGTTCGCGCGCCGTTGACCGGCATCGTTCTGGTGCTGGAGATGACCGATAACTATCAGCTCATTTTGCCAATGATTATTACCTGTCTCGGCGCAACACTATTGGCACAATTCCTCGGCGGTAAGCCTTTATACTCGACAATCCTGCAGCGCACCCTGGCAAAACAAAAGGCGGAGCAGGAAGCCAGGGCGCAGCCGGTCGGCGGGGAGAATACTTGAACGATTTACTCGGGTATTGGATAATGGCTCAAAAGGTCGGGTTATTCTTTAACCGGTCAGAAGTATCAATGGGAGCATAAAATGAGTGATGACGTAGCGTTGCCGCTGGAGTTTACCGAAGCCGCAGCGATTAAAGTAAAAGACCTGATTGCTGATGAAGACAATCCCAACCTGAAACTGCGCGTATATATCACCGGCGGTGGCTGCAGCGGTTTCCAGTACGGTTTTACCTTCGACGATCAGGTTAACGAAGGCGATATGACTATTGAGAAGCAGGGCGTCGGCCTGGTGGTTGACCCAATGAGCCTGCAGTATCTGGTCGGCGGCGCCGTCGATTATACCGAAGGTCTGGAAGGTTCGCGTTTTATCGTGACCAACCCGAATGCGAAAAGCACCTGCGGCTGCGGCTCCTCGTTCAGCGTTTAAAGATAGCACGGCCCCCCCAGCCTCTCCCACAGAGAGAGGGAGCCAACGCGAAAAACGGTAACGTTAAGGTTACCGTTTTGCTTTTATTACCGCCCATTCTCATCAAGCGCAAAAGTTGGCAGCTTCAGGTGCCAGCGGATTGCCGCCAGCCTGATGACCAGCGTGACCACCATACCTATCATCGCCGCGTTTTCTAACGGAACCTGAAAAGTGTAGTACGCCGTCGCATGCACGATGCCGCCAACGATGCAGGCCGTGGCGTAGATTTCCGTACGCAGTATCATCGGGATTTCGCGCGCCAGCACATCGCGGATGATCCCCCCGCCGACGCCGGTGACGACGCCCATACAGACGGCCACCAGCGGCCCGCTATGGGCAATAAAGGCTTTGTTGACGCCGATACCGACAAACACCGCCAGACCAACGGCGTCCAGCACCGGCAGTACCCATTTGGGTAACCGGCGCGGCTGGCGCACCAGCAGGATAGTGAACATGCTGGTGACCATCGCCACCACCAGATCGGTAGGATCTTTAACCCAAAATACCGGGCCGTTAGCAAGGGCCATATCGCGAATAGTCCCGCCGCCCACCGCAGTTACCACGCCTAATACCAGCACGCCGAAAGGGTCCATGCGCAGCTTTCCAGCCAGCAGGACGCCGGAGATGGCAAACACGGCGGTGCCAATAATATCCAGCCAATAGACAAGCATCGTCAGTTCCCACTTATAGTCTATCCCATCAGGCTATTTCATTTGCCAGTTTGGCCCTGGTCAGCGCTTACGAACCTCACGTACTGCGTGTACGCAGCGGTTGTTCCGCGCTGTCCTCCAGACTGGCTGCAACAATTGCGCCTGGTGGGATAGGTTCTGAGCACCTGGGTTAGCAGGTGGTTATTTTATCTGCTCGAGCGCAGTACAGAGTTGTTTTGCGGCGAGGATAATACGTGGGCTCGCGCGTTCAAACCAGTCGCCATGTAGCGCAATAAACGAAATTTTTAGCTGATTCTGCCAATAGCGCTCAACGGCGGGAAGTTGACTGGCGTCGCCGGCGATGACAATGGCCTGAGGCTGCCTTGCCAGTACCTGTTCACGGCTCACCTGCGGCCAGGGAACCCGGCTGGCGGCAAAAATGTTTTCTCCACCGCACAGGGTCAGAACCTGATCCTGAATCGATCCTTTGCTGGTGGTAAAGAGCGGGCTGGCGCCGAACTGTAAAAAAACGCGTTTTTTCGGCCCGCTCGCATAGCGGGCTTTTAAGGTCTGGTACTCGTCCTGCATTTTCTGCGCCGCTTGCCGCGCCTTTTCCGGCTGCGGGCTCCACTGCGCCAGCTGGCGAAGCGTTGCGATAATGTCTTCAATGGTCGACGTTTCGACCCAGATGACTTTTATCCCGAGCGAGCTAAGCTGATTCACCTGACGTTCAGCGTTGCCGCCGCGCCACGCCAGCACCATGTCGGGCTTGAGGGCGACGATACGTTCCAGATTCATTCCTTGCCAGCTGGAAACCTGCTCTATTTTTGCGGCTTCAGGGGGATAATCGGAGTAGCTGCTGACGCCAACCGGCGTAATACCGGCGGCAAACGCCAGTTCAGTATTGGCGGGAGAGAGCGTAATCACCCGCGGCGCGGCGAAAAGCCACGCCGGGGCGAGCAGCATCAGGACGGCAAGCGCCGCGTTGAGCGACTTAGCCACGGGCCAGGTGCTGCACCAGGTTTTCCACCATCAGGGTGGATTGCTTCGCGGCAACGGCGAGAAACTCGTCGAAGCTCAGGTGCGACTGCTGGTCGGCAACATCAGAGATCGCGCGAACGACAACAAACGGTACGCCATAGTTGTGGCAGACGTGCGCGATGGCGGTGGCTTCCATTTCTACCGCAACGGCCTGGGGGAAGTTGTGGCGGATTTTTGCGAGGCCAATAGAACCGTTGATGAAGGCGTCGCCGCTGACGATCAGTCCGCGTACCGCATTCAGGTTCAGCGCCTTGATGCAGGTCTCCGCGGCGGCAATCAGCTTATCATCGGCTTTGAAACCGGCAGGGCAGCCCGGCAGTTGGCCATACTCATAGCCAAACGCGGTGACGTCCGCGTCGTGATAGCGCGTTTCGTCGGAGACGACGATATCGCCGACTTTCAGGGTTGATGCCAGACCGCCCGCGGAACCGGTGTTAATAATCACATCCGGCTTGCAGTGCTCCATCAGCAGGGTCGCACCCATGGCGGCGGCCACTTTGCCAATACCCGATTTCAACAGAGCGACGTCAATACCCTGAAGCTGGCCGGTGTAGATTTCGCTGCCGCCGATAGTGAGGGTCTGGCGGTTGTCGATTTTGTCGCGCAGAAGGGTAACTTCTTCTTCCATTGCGCCAATAATGCCGATTTTCATAGATTTACTCGCGATATGTGGGTTTTAGCGGCATAGTCTATCATGCGCTTAGAAGGAAACGTTATTGCTCGCTCGGGGGAGATCATGGCTAAGATCGATTTTCGCAACAAGATTAACTGGCGTCGCCGCTATCGTTCACCGCAGGGCGTTGAGACGGAGCGTGAAATCCTGCGAATTTTCGAAAGCGATCGCGGGCGCATCATCAACTCTCCGGCGATCCGCCGGTTGCAGCAGAAAACCCAGGTTTTCCCGCTGGAGCGCAACGCCGCGGTGCGAACCCGTCTGACCCACTCCCTGGAGGTTCAACAGGTTGGCCGCTATATCGCTAAAGAAGTGCTGAGCCGCCTGAAAGAACAGAAGCTGCTGGAGAGCTACGGGCTGGATGAGCTCACCGGGCCGTTCGAAAGCATCGTTGAAATGGCCTGCCTGATGCACGATATCGGCAATCCGCCTTTTGGCCATTTTGGCGAGGCGGCCATTAACGATTGGTTCAGCCAGCGGCTTTTCCCCGGCGATGCGGCCAGCCAGCCATTAACTGACGATCGCTGCGTGGTCGCGGCGTTGCGCCTGCAGGAAGGCGATAGCCAGCTGAACGAGCTCCGACGCAAGGTTCGCCAGGATTTATGCTGGTTTGAAGGCAATGCCCAAGGCATTCGCTTAGTGCACACGCTGATGCGAATGAATCTGACCTGGGCGCAGGTGGGCTGTATTCTAAAATATACGCGTCCGGCATGGTGGCGCGGGGAACCGCCAGCCAGCCACAATTATTTAATGAAAAAACCTGGTTATTATTTAGCCGAAGAGGGCTATATTGCGAGGTTACGTAAAGAACTGGATCTGGCCCCTTACAATCGCTTCCCATTAACGTGGATTATGGAAGCTGCGGATGACATCTCATATTGCGTCGCCGATCTTGAAGATGCGGTAGAAAAACGCATCTTCAGCGTAGAGCAGCTTTATCAGCATCTCTATGAAGCCTGGGGCGTTCACGAAAAAGGCTCTTTGTTTAATCAAGTTGTCGAAAACGCCTGGGAGAAATCGCGTGCGAATTCTCTTAGCCGGAGTACCGAAGATCAGTTTTTTATGTATTTACGGGTGAATACGCTCAATAAACTGGTACCCTACGCGGCGCGGCGGTTTATTGATAATCTGCCGAAGATTTTTAGCGGTGATTTTAATCATGCTCTGCTTGAGGACGACAGCGATTGCAGCCAACTGCTTGAGCTTTATAAAAATGTTGCGGTAAAACATGTATTTAGTCATCCTGATGTCGAGCAGCTGGAGCTGCAGGGCTATCGCGTTATCAGCGGTTTGTTGGATATCTACCAGCCGCTGCTAAAATTATCGCTGGATGAATTTAGTCTGCTGGTGGAAAAAGAGCGGGTGCGCAGTTTACCGATTGCATCGCGTCTCTTTCAGAAACTTTCAACCCGCCATCGGTTAGCTTACATAGAGGCCGTAAATAAGATTTCGCGCAATAATCCGGAATTTCCGGTGCTGGAATATTATTATCGCTGTCGTCTCATTCAGGACTATATCAGCGGAATGACCGACTTGTATGCATGGGATGAATATCGACGATTGATGGCCGTAGAATAAGGGTGAGTTTTGTAAAGACGGACAATAAATTTTTACTTTTACCAAAACTTCATTCCGGAACTTCGCGCTATAAAATGACTCTGATAGTCACCAACACAGCAACTATTCGTTATCTGAAATCGAGATTGAAACATATGAAAAAAACCACGTTAGCAATGAGTGCCCTGGCTCTGAGTTTAGGTCTGGCGTTGTCCCCTCTCTCTGCGAGCGCGGCGGAAACAGCTTCTTCGGCGACTAATGCGCAGCAAATGCCAAGCCTGGCCCCGATGCTGGAAAAAGTGATGCCGTCGGTCGTGAGCATTAACGTTGAGGGGAGCACCACCGTTAATACGCCGCGGATGCCGCGTAACTTCCAGCAGTTCTTTGGCGATAATTCGCCGTTCTGTCAGGATGGTTCTCCGTTCCAAAGCTCTCCGTTCTGTCAGGGCGGCGGGCAGGGCGGCGCGCCGGGTAGCGATGGCGGCCAGCAGCAGAAATTTATGGCCCTCGGTTCCGGGGTGATCATCGATGCCGCTAAAGGCTATGTCGTCACCAACAACCACGTAGTGGATAACGCCACCACGATCAAAGTTCAGCTGAGCGATGGACGTAAGTTCGACGCGAAAGTGGTCGGTAAAGACCCGCGTTCTGATATTGCGCTGATTCAGATTCAGGATCCGAAAAACCTGAGCGCGATTAAGCTGGCGGACTCTGACGCTCTGCGCGTTGGTGATTACACCGTAGCGATCGGTAACCCGTTTGGCCTGGGCGAAACCGTCACCTCGGGGATCGTCTCCGCATTAGGTCGTAGCGGCCTGAACGTTGAAAATTATGAAAACTTTATCCAGACCGATGCGGCGATTAACCGCGGTAACTCCGGCGGCGCGCTGGTTAACCTCAACGGCGAGCTGATCGGTATCAACACCGCGATTCTGGCGCCGGACGGCGGTAACATTGGTATCGGCTTCGCGATTCCGAGCAACATGGTGAAAAACCTGACCGATCAGATGGTCAAATTTGGCCAGGTTAAACGCGGTGAGCTGGGTATCATGGGGACCGAGCTGAACTCCGAACTGGCGAAAGCGATGAAAGTCGACGCTCAGCGCGGCGCTTTCGTCAGCCAGGTGATGCCGAACTCGGCGGCCGCTAAGGCGGGCATTAAGGCCGGCGACGTGATTACGACTCTGAACGGTAAGTCGATCAGCAGCTTTGCCGCGCTGCGTGCCCAGGTGGGCACCATGCCGATCGGCAGCAAAGTCGAGCTTGGCCTGCTGCGTGACGGTAAGCCGGTGACGGTGACCGTTGAGCTGCAGCAAAGCAATCAGAATCAGGTTGATTCAAGCACTATCTTCAACGGTATTGAAGGTGCTGAAATGAGCAACAAAGGCCAGGACAAAGGCGTTGTGGTGAGCAATGTGAAAGCGGGAACGCCGGCGGCGCAGATTGGCCTGAAGAAAGGCGATATTATCGTTGGCGCTAACCAACAGCCGGTGAAAAATATCGCCGACCTGCGCAAAATCTTTGATGCCAAACCGTCGGTTCTGGCCCTCAATATCCAGCGCGGCGATACGTCGATTTATCTGCTGATGCAGTAATTCTTGACGGTTCGCAAAGCCCCTTTTCTCCTTGTGGAGGGAAGGGGCTTTTTTATTGCTGCTGGACCTTTCCTTTTTCGTTCTGTGACATCTTCCACAACTCCATACATCTTGCCCCGCCTTTGTGCGAATGCACAATGCGGCGTTTTGCCAACTCTTTTATGCTGGTAGCCTGCTCACGGGAGGGTTACATGGCTGGCTGGCATCTTGATACCAAAATGGCGCAGGATATCGTGGCGCGTACGATGCGCATTATTGATACCAATATTAACGTAATGGATGCCCGCGGGCGCATTATCGGCAGCGGAGACCGCGAGCGAATTGGTGAATTGCACGAAGGGGCGCTGCTGGTACTTTCTCAGGGGCGGGTTGTCGATATTGATGATGCCGTTGCCCGACATCTGCACGGCGTGCGTCAGGGAATAAACCTGCCGCTGCGTCTCGAAGGGGAGATCGTCGGCGTCATCGGTCTGACCGGGGAACCGGAGTCGCTGCGCAAATACGGGGAACTGGTTTGTATGACCGCCGAGATGATGCTGGAACAATCGCGGCTGATGCATCTTCTGGCCCAGGATAGCCGTCTGCGCGAAGAACTGGTCATGAACCTGATTCAGGCGGAAGAGAATACCCCGGCGCTGACCGAGTGGGCCCAGCGTCTGGGGATCGATCTCAATCAGCCGCGCGTGGTGGCGATGATAGAAGTAGATAGCGGCCAGCTGGGCGTCGATAGCGCGATGGCGGAGCTGCAGCAGCTCCAGACCGCGTTGACCACGCCGGACCGTAATAATCTGGTGGCCATTGTCTCGCTGACGGAAATGGTGGTGCTGAAACCCGCGCTGAATGCCTTTGGCCGCTGGGATGCGGAAGATCATTGCAAACGGGTCGAGCAGCTGATCAGCAGGATGAAAGAGAACGGTCAGCTGCGTTTTCGCGTGGCGTTGGGAAACTTTTTTACCGGGCCGGGCAGCATCGCCCGTTCATACCGCACCGCCAGAACCACGATGATGGTCGGCAAGCAGCGGATGCCGGAGAGCCGCAGCTATTTCTACCAGGATTTGATGCTGCCGGTGCTGCTTGATAGCCTGCGCGGCGGCTGGCAGGCCAATGAACTGGCGCGCCCGCTGGTTCGCCTGAAGGCGATGGATAACAACGGTCTGCTGCGCCGCACCTTACAGGCATGGTTTCGTCATAACGTGCAGCCGCTGGCGACCTCAAAGGCGCTGTTTATTCACCGCAATACGCTGGAATACCGTTTGAACCGCATTTCTGAGCTGACGGGGCTGGATTTAGGCAATTTTGACGATCGTCTGCTGCTGTATATTGCGCTGCAGCTCGATGAGCAGAGATAGAATATCGTTCCCGGCCGGGAGGATTAACGCCGGGAACAGGCTCAACTTATTTGTTGCGCGTCAGTTTTTCCAGATCGGATTCGATTTCGCTGATCTTATTGGTGACAACGCTTTCCAGGTGACGCAGATCGTCAAGAATCTTACGTTTCAGATCGATTTCGGTACGATCGCGCTGACAGATTTGATCCAGCTCGTCGATGATATAGCGTAGGTTAGGGCTAATTTCCTGGACTTCTTTATACCCCTGGCCCACGCCGTCGGCGACCACGGTTTTGCGCTGACGCGGATATTTGAACTTGACGCTCTTAGCGAAGAACTCGCCTTTATCCTTCTGAAAGTAGATTTTCAGAATGTCGTTGTTGGCTTCCTGCCGCAGGCTATAGCGATCGATTTCATCAGGATTGGTAATACCAAGACTTTTCAGATTATCGTACATAACGGTACCTTTGATATCATCGTAATCTTTGAATAATTAACGAAAAAATCTATCTTCGCCAGCTTAATATATAAAAAAAGCGGGATGCCTCCCGCTTTTCATACTGCTTAGTCGATGGTACGCAGAAGTTCGTTGATTCCAACCTTGCCGCGGGTTTTGGCATCGACTTTTTTGACGATGACCGCGCAGTACAGGCTGTATTTGCCATCTTTTGACGGCAGGTTGCCGGAGACGACGACGGAGCCTGCCGGAACGCGGCCGTAGAACACTTCACCGGTTTCGCGGTCGTAGATTTTGGTGCTCTGGCCGAGGTACACGCCCATAGAGATAACGGAACCCTCTTCGACGATAACGCCCTCAACGACTTCGGAACGCGCGCCGATAAAGCAGTTATCTTCGATAATGGTCGGGTTAGCCTGCAGCGGCTCCAGTACGCCACCGATACCGACGCCGCCGGACAGGTGGACGTTTTTGCCGATCTGCGCGCAGGAACCGACGGTCGCCCAGGTATCCACCATGGAGCCTTCGTCAACGTAGGCGCCGATGTTCACATAGGACGGCATCAGAACCGTATTACGAGCGATAAACGCCCCCTGACGAACGGCCGCTGGCGGAACGACGCGGAACCCTTCTTTCTGGAAACGCGCTTCATCATAATCCGCGAACTTCATTGGGACTTTATCGAAGTAGCGGCTTTCCGCACCATCGATAACCTGGTTATCGTTAATACGGAAAGAGAGCAGAACCGCTTTCTTCAGCCACTGATGGGTGACCCACTGGCCGTCAATTTTTTCAGCGACACGCAGCGCGCCGGAATCAAGCAGAGAAATCACCTGGTTAACCGCTTCGCGGGTCACGGTATCCACGTTTGCCGGGGTGATGTCGGCGCGACGCTCAAAAGCGGACTCAATAACGTTCTGTAATTGCTGCATTGTTTACTCTTTCCATTTACTTAAAAAAAATACGTTACCCTTTATCGTTTGGATTGAGGGCCTCTGTCAACCGTTGTTGCACTTCTTGCTGTAGCTCATTATTAAGGGCGCGCCGGTCTGCGGTGGCGATTATAAATAAATCTTCTACTCGCTCACCAATTGTCGTAATTCGCGCCCCGTGGAGCGAAATGCCGAGGTCGGCAAACACCTGGCCGACGCGCGCTAACAGACCCGGCTGATCGAGAGCAATCAGCTCAAGAAAGGATTTCCGGTCGGTATGCGTCGGCAGGAAATTCACCTCCGTCGGCACGGAAAAATGCCTCAGCTTCGCCGCCTGACGACGGGGCGCCGGTGGCTGCCAGCTGCGCTGGCTGAGGGTCTGTTCCAGGCCCACGCGGATCATCTCGTGCCTGTCGGCGGAAAGCGGGCTGCCGTCCGGCTCAAGAACGATAAAGGTATCCATCGCCATGCCGTCGCGGGTGGTGAAGATCTGCGCATCGTGAACGCTAAGATTGCGGCGATCCAGCTCGCCGCAAACGGCGGCAAAGAGGTAAGGGCGGTCCGGACTCCAGATAAAAATCTCGGTGCCGCCGCGCGTGGCGTGGGAACTGAGCAGGATCATCGGCTTGCTGAGATCGTGCTTCAGTAGATTGCGCGCATGCCAGGCGAGCTGGTTTGGCGTATGGCGCACAAAGTAGTTGGCGCGGCAGCGGTTCCAGATTTGGTGCAGCGCCTGTTCATTGATATTTTCCATCCGCAGCAGCGCCAGCGCCTGTAGCTGATGGTGACGCACCCGCTCGCGCATATCCGGCGTGTTTTGCATCCCCCGGCGCAGCTGTTTTTCGGTGGCGAAATAGAGCTCGCGCAGCAGGCTCTGCTTCCAGCTGTTCCACAGGTTTTCGTTGGTGGCACAGATATCGGCGACGGTCAGACAGACCAGATAGTGCAGACGATTTTCCGTTTGCACCTCTTCGGCGAACTGCTTGATCACTTCCGGATCCTGAATATCGCGACGCTGGGCGGTAACCGACATCAGCAAATGATGGCGCACCAGCCAGGCGACCAGCTGGGTTTCGCGCGAGTTAAGGCCGTGAAGCTCGGCGAATTTCAGTACGTCCTGCGCGCCGAGAATCGAATGGTCGCCGCCGCGCCCTTTGGCGATATCGTGAAAGAGGGCGGCGATAAGGATCAGCTCCGGATGCGTCAGGCGCGGCCACAGTTCCACGCACAGCGGATGGCGGCTACGGGTCTCTTCTTTGGCGAAGCTCTCAAGCTTCAGCAGCACGCGGATGGTGTGTTCATCAACGGTATAGGCGTGAAACAGATCGAACTGCATCTGGCCGACAATATGCGACCATTGCGGCATATAGGCCCACAGCACGCTATGGCGGTGCATCGGCAGCAGCCCGCGGCTTACCGCGCCCTGATGGCGCAGCATACTGAGGAACAGGGTCCGCGCTTCCGGAATGTAGCAAAGCGGCTGCGTCAGATGACGGCGGGCGTGGCGCAGATGGCGAAGCGTGGTGGAGTAAATGCCGGTGATGCTGCTGTTGCGCACCATCGTATAGAACATGCGCAGAATGGCCTGCGGTTCACGGATAAACAGCGTGTCATCGCGCAGATCGATCAGCGTGCCGCGCAGTTGAAAATCATCATCAATCGGTCGCGGCTTCTCATCCTCGGTGAGCGCGAGAATCGCTTCTTCGAACAGCTGGATCAGCATTTGGTTCAGCTCGCTCACCCGACGGGTGACGCGGAAGAAATCCTTCATCATATGCTCAATCGGCTGGTTGCTTTCGCCTTCATAGCGCAGACGGCGGGCGACGCTGAACTGCCTGTCGAACAGCAGGCGATTATCGTAGCGGTTGAGCTCAAGATGTAGCGCAAAGCGAATGCGCCAGAGCTGATGCAGGCATTCGTTAAGCTCGTTGCGTTCGGCTTCGGTCAGAAAGCCGAAGCCGACCATTTCATCAAGCGAGGTGGCGCCGAAATGGCGGCGCGCGATCCACTGTAGGGTGTGAATATCGCGCAGGCCGCCCGGGCTGCTTTTCACGTCCGGCTCCAGGTTGTAGCTGGTCCCGTGATAGCGCTGATGGCGTACATTCTGCTCTTCAACTTTTGCCGCAAAGAACTTTTCCGATGGCCAGAAGCCGTCGCTGAATATGTGCTTTTGTAGTTCAAGGAACAGCGCGACGTCGCCAATAAGCAGACGCGATTCAATCAGATTGGTGGCGACGCTGAGGTCCGACAGCCCCTCCAGCAGGCACTCTTCGAGGGTGCGCACGCTGTGGCCGACTTCGAGTTTAATATCCCACAGCAGCGTCAGCAGCTCGCCGACTTTTTGCGCCTGCTCATCGGGGAGCTTTTTGCGGCTCAATATCAGCAGATCGATATCAGAAAGCGGGTGCAGTTCGCCGCGGCCGTAACCGCCGACGGCGACCAGCGCGATGTCGTTAATGGAACCGAAACCGTACTCGACCCACAGCCGCTGGAGCAGCTGATCGATAAATTCGGTACGTGCTTCAATCAATCTTTCCGCGGCAATACCGCTATCAAAAGCCTCGCCCAGCCAGCGCTGAAAAGCGTCGATAAGCGCCTTAATCGTCGCGCAATTGAAATCACTTTTTGGCCACTCGCCCGGATTTTCTGGCTGAGCGGACAGGTCAGGGGGGACAGTATTAGATAAAGAGTTGCTCATTGCGCCACCATAAGAAAAAACTATCGCCCATAAAAAATCGCCGGGAGCGATTTTTAACGTCGCCTGCGGCGGCCCAAGGGGTGACGGGCAGGACGCCCGTCATAAAAAAGCCGGCTGGCGCCGGCTTTTCATCATTCGTTGTGCGAGATTATCGCCGGGATGGTGTCATCCTTGCGTAACGTCAGTATTTCGCAGCCGTTATCTGTCACCACAATAGTATGCTCATACTGCGCAGACAAGCTCCGGTCTTTGGTTTTTACCGTCCAGCCGTCTTTCATGCTGCGGATCTCTTTTTTACCCGCGTTGACCATGGGCTCAATGGTAAAGGTCATGCCGGGTTTGAGCACCACGTTGGTTTCCGGAGAGTCGTAATGCAGCACCTGCGGTTCTTCATGGAAACCGCGGCCGATACCGTGGCCGCAGTACTCGCGCACGACGGAGAAACCTTCGGCTTCGACGTATTTTTGAATAGCCGCGCCGATAGCGCGCAGATTAATCCCCGGTTTGACCATTTTGAGGGCCAGATAGAGGCTTTCCTGGGTGACGCGGCACAGGCGCTCGCCGAGAATGGTCGGTTTACCGACGATAAACATCTTCGAGGTATCGCCGTGGAAATCATCTTTAATGACGGTGACGTCAATGTTGACGATATCGCCATCTTTCAGCAATTTGCCGTCGTCCGGGATCCCGTGGCACACCACTTCATTAATAGAGATGCAGACCGATTTTGGAAAACCGTGGTAGCCCAGGCAGGCGGAAACGGCTTTTTGTTCATTAACGATATAATCGTTGCAGATACGGTCCAGTTCGCCGGTGCTGACGCCCGGTTTTACGTAGGGTTCGATCATTTCCAGCACTTCAGCGGCCAGGCGGCCGGCAACGCGCATTTTTTCGATGTCTTCAGATGTCTTGATAGAAATAGCCATGGATTGTGTCCAGCAGTGTCGATTTTTTCGACAATAATAGATTATGTCTGAACAATGTTAACAGTCCGGGCGTCCTGCTGCCAAATTGAGAATCATTAACAGCACGCGACGTCAACAACAGTTGGTTTCCGCTCCTGTTTTGTGGTATAAAGCGCGCCGGACTTCTGTTCCATTCTCAGATACACAAGATGGACTGAAGCGACAAATCTCACTTTGTGTAACAACACACACGTATCGGCACATATTCCGGGGTGCCCTTTGGGTCGGTAATATGGGATACGTGGAGGCATAACCCCAACTTTTATCTATAGAGGTTTTAAACATGGCAACTGTTTCCATGCGCGACATGCTCAAGGCTGGTGTTCACTTTGGTCACCAGACCCGTTACTGGAACCCGAAAATGAAGCCTTTCATCTTCGGCGCGCGTAACAAAGTTCACATCATCAACCTTGAGAAAACTGTACCGATGTTCAACGAAGCTCTGGCTGAACTGAACAAGATCTCTTCTCGTAAAGGCAAAATCCTTTTCGTTGGTACTAAGCGCGCTGCAAGCGAAGCGGTAAAAGACGCTGCTAACAGCTGCGACCAGTTCTTCGTGAACCATCGCTGGCTGGGCGGTATGCTGACTAACTGGAAAACCGTTCGTCAGTCTATCAAACGTCTGAAAGACCTGGAAACTCAGTCCCAGGACGGTACTTTCGACAAGCTGACCAAGAAAGAAGCGCTGATGCGCACTCGTGAGCTGGACAAGCTGGAAAACAGCCTGGGCGGTATCAAAGACATGGGCGGCCTGCCGGACGCGCTGTTCGTTATCGACGCTGACCACGAGCACATCGCAATCAAAGAAGCAAACAACTTGGGTATTCCGGTATTTGCTATCGTTGATACTAACTCCGATCCGGACGGCGTTGACTTCGTTATCCCGGGTAACGACGACGCAATCCGTGCAGTTAGCCTGTACCTGAGCGCTGTTGCTGCTACCGTTCGTGAAGGCCGTTCTCAGGATCTGGCTTCTCAGGCGGAAGAAAGCTTCGTAGAAGCTGAATAATAAGGCATACCCTTATTTAGTACCGTGTATAAATAGGGGCCTCTTAGCGGCCCCTTTTTCACTTTCAAATCTGTCTGGTTCCTGGAACCGGGCAGATCACATCTCCCGAGGAATAAAGAATGGCTGAAATTACCGCATCCCTGGTAAAAGAGCTGCGCGAGCGTACTGGCGCAGGCATGATGGATTGCAAAAAAGCGCTGACTGAAGCGAACGGCGACATCGAGCTGGCAATCGAAAACATGCGTAAATCCGGTGCTATTAAAGCAGCGAAAAAAGCAGGCAACGTTGCTGCTGACGGCGTGATCATTACTAAAATCGATGGCACCTACGGCATCATTCTGGAAGTTAACTGCCAGACTGACTTCGTTGCTAAAGATGGTGGTTTCCAGGCA
Source organism: Klebsiella sp. MBT K-1 (assembly GCF_002556465.1). NCBI lineage: Bacteria > Pseudomonadati > Pseudomonadota > Gammaproteobacteria > Enterobacterales > Enterobacteriaceae > Klebsiella > Klebsiella sp. MBT K-1. The sequence continues at coordinate 42,492 of NZ_PDEL01000024.1, forward strand.
TTTGCTAACAAAGTTCTGGACGCAGCTGTTGCTGGCAAAATCACTGATGTTGAAGTTCTGAAAGCACAGTTCGAAGAAGAACGCGTTGCGCTGGTTGCTAAAATCGGTGAGAACATCAACATCCGTCGCGTTTCTTCTCTGGAAGGCGAAGTTCTGGGTTCTTACCAGCACGGCGCGCGTATCGGCGTTCTGGTTGCGGCTAAAGGCGCGAGCGAAGAGCTGGTTAAACAGCTGGCTATGCACATCGCTGCAAGCAAGCCTGAATTCGTTAAGCCGGAAGACGTTTCCGCTGAAGTGGTAGAAAAAGAGTACCAGGTTCAGCTGGATATCGCCATGCAGTCTGGCAAGCCGAAAGAAATCGCAGAGAAAATGGTTGAAGGCCGCATGAAGAAATTCACCGGCGAAGTTTCTCTGACCGGTCAGCCGTTCGTTATGGACCCGAGCAAATCTGTTGCTCAGCTGCTGAAAGAGCACAACGCTGACGTGACTGGCTTCATCCGCTTTGAAGTGGGCGAAGGCATTGAGAAAGTTGAGACTGACTTTGCAGCAGAAGTTGCTGCGATGTCCAAGCAGTCTTAATTTTCAAAAGGAGCCGCCTGAGGGCGGCTTCTTTTTGCGCCTAATGTGTAAATTCAGCCAACCGCTATAGTGGGTACGCTGAAAAGCGACGTACAATGTCGCCAGAATTAACTCATCTCATTCGTTGACAGTCTCAGGAAAGAAACATGGCTACCAATGCAAAACCCGTCTACAAACGTATTCTGCTTAAGTTAAGTGGCGAAGCTCTGCAAGGTTCAGAAGGCTTCGGTATTGATGCGAGCATACTTGACCGCATGGCTCAGGAAATCAAAGAACTGGTTGAGCTGGGTATTCAGGTTGGCGTAGTGATTGGTGGCGGTAACCTGTTCCGTGGAGCTGGTCTGGCGAAAGCGGGTATGAACCGCGTTGTGGGCGACCACATGGGCATGCTGGCAACGGTCATGAACGGCCTTGCAATGCGTGATTCTCTCCATCGCGCCTATGTGAACGCCCGCCTGATGTCAGCGATTCCGCTGAATGGCGTGTGCGATAACTATAGCTGGGCGGAAGCTATCAGCCTGCTGCGTAACAACCGCGTGGTCATTCTTTCCGCGGGTACCGGTAACCCATTCTTTACTACCGATTCTGCTGCCTGCCTGCGCGGTATTGAAATTGAAGCCGACGTAGTACTGAAAGCAACCAAAGTTGACGGTGTATTTACCGCCGACCCGGCCAAAGATCCTTCCGCGACCATGTACGATCAGCTGACCTACACCGAAGTGCTGGATAAAGAGCTGAAAGTGATGGATCTTGCGGCCTTTACCCTGGCGCGTGACCACAAACTGCCGATTCGCGTATTCAATATGAATAAGCCTGGCGCGCTGCGTCGCGTGGTGATGGGTGAAAAAGAAGGCACATTAATTACTGAGTAATTCCCGTCGGCGTCAAATACGGGTAATATTCGGCCTTACTTTTACGGGTTTATGACCCGATGGTTTTCAACATGCTCTGTGGACGGAATGCTGCGGCTGACCCGCAGCCTGAAAGACGTTGAGCATAAACATGACTATACTTAGCTCACTTTTGCAGTGGGCGACCGTCTGGTCTGTCTGAGACAAGTTTTCAAGGATTCGTAACGTGATTAGCGATATCAGAAAAGATGCTGAAGTACGCATGGACAAATGCGTCGAAGCGTTCAAAACCCAAATCAGCAAAATACGCACGGGTCGTGCTTCTCCCAGCCTGCTGGATGGCATTATCGTGGAATACTACGGCACGCCGACCCCGCTGCGTCAGCTGGCTAGCGTAACGGTAGAAGACTCCCGCACTCTGAAGATCAACGTCTTCGATCGCTCCATGAGCCCGGCCGTTGAAAAAGCGATTATGGCTTCCGACCTCGGTCTGAACCCAAGCTCTGCGGGTAGCGATATCCGCGTTCCGCTGCCGCCGCTGACCGAAGAACGTCGTAAAGATCTGACCAAAATCGTGCGTGGCGAAGCTGAACAAGCGCGCGTTGCCGTACGTAACGTTCGTCGCGATGCCAACGATAAAGTCAAGGCGCTTCTGAAAGAGAAAGAGATCAGCGAAGATGACGATCGCCGCTCTCAGGAAGATGTGCAGAAAATGACTGACGCTGCTATCAAGAAAGTTGATGCGGCGCTGGCGGATAAAGAAGCGGAACTGATGCAGTTCTGATTCTCTGCCGACACGCAGGTCTGAGCATTGCCCTGCGTAAAATCTGAAACGCCGTACAGGAGACCGTACGCTCAATTTTCGGGATTGCGTTTAGACGACTGGCCTTGTAGCCTTTGGCGCCAAGTCAAAGGCTCGGCGCCTCCGCTCTATTATCCGATAATTGATGCATAAGGGTTTGCTGGCGGCGTTTTGCTTTTTATCCTGTCTTCATTTTTCTGGACGCCTCATGAAGCAATTAACCATTCTTGGTTCGACCGGTTCTATCGGCTGCAGCACGCTGGATGTGGTGCGCCATAATCCTGATAGCTTTTCTATCACCGCGCTGGTCGCCGGGAAAAATGTTGACCGTATGGTTGAACAATGCCTGGAATTCTCCCCTCGTTACGCGGTAATGGACGATGCGCACAGCGCGGAGCTGCTGCGGGCAAAACTGCGCGAGCAGGGTAGCCGTACGGAAGTCATGAGCGGTCAGCAGGCGGCGGCTGAGGTGGCGGCGCTGGACGAGGTTGAGCAGGTGATGGCGGCGATTGTCGGCGCAGCGGGCCTGGTGCCGACGCTTGCAGCCATCCGCGCGGGTAAAACGGTACTGTTGGCGAACAAAGAGTCGCTGGTGACCTGCGGTCGTCTGTTTATGGAGGCCGTGCAGCAGTACGGCGCACGATTGTTACCGGTTGATAGCGAGCATAATGCGATTTTTCAGAGTATGCCGGAACCAATTCAACATAATCTCGGATACGCTGATTTAACCCAGAACGGCGTGGCGTCGATTCTGCTCACCGGTTCCGGCGGTCCTTTCCGGGAAACGGCGATTTCTGAACTGGCGGCGATGACGCCCGATCGGGCATGTAAGCATCCAAACTGGTCGATGGGGCGCAAAATATCTGTCGATTCGGCCACCATGATGAATAAGGGGCTGGAGTATATCGAAGCCCGGTGGCTGTTTAACGCCTCTGCGGAGCAAATGGAAGTTCTGATCCATCCGCAATCGGTGATTCATTCGATGGTGCGCTATCAGGACGGCAGCGTCCTCGCCCAGCTTGGCGAGCCGGATATGCGTACGCCGATTGCCCACACGATGGGCTGGCCAAAACGCCTTAATTCTGGGGTGAAACCGCTGGATTTCTGTCAATTGAGTCACCTGAGCTTCTCGGCGCCGGATTATGGGCGCTATCCCTGCCTGAAGCTGGCCATGGAGGCTTTTGATGTCGGTCAGGCGGCGACCACGGCGCTGAACGCGGCGAATGAAGTGTCGGTCGCGGCGTTTTTGAACGGTGATATTCGCTTTACCGATATTGCGGCGATAAACCAGTCGGTGCTGGATCTGCAGGCGCTAAATGAGCCGCAAAGTATTGATGAAGTACTGGCTATTGATGCGATGGCCCGGGTAAGCGCAGGTCAGCTCCTGGCCGCGCGGCGCAAATTCTGATACTCGTTGTGATATTTGTGGGCGCTGTGCTTCAGTGATATAGTCTGCGCCATCCGATCGTTGCATTTTGTTGTGAAAGATTACGGTGGCCGTGGCAAGACACGGCTTTTTTGCGTAAAGCTTTTGGTTGTTCTCTGCGATTGGCCGTAGCTCCGGTACCGGATAAAAATGCGTATCCAGCGCTGACCGGTGGCCCGTGTTTAGTAGCTTAGCTAATCCTTATTATGGACTTAAAACGCGTTATGTTGTCTGCTAATCAAACTGTCAGCGAAATGTTGCCTGCGCATGGGTGCCGTCATGTGGCCATTATTATGGATGGCAACGGGCGTTGGGCAAAACGGCAAGGAAAGATCCGCGCCTTTGGCCATAAAGCCGGCGCAAAATCTGTTCGTCGCGCCGTTTCTTTCGCGGCGAATAATGGTATTGAAGCGTTGACGTTATACGCGTTCAGCAGTGAAAACTGGAATCGCCCGGCGCAGGAAGTCAGTGCGCTGATGGAGCTATTTGTCTGGGCACTGGATAGCGAAGTGAAAAGTCTGCACAGGCATAATGTGCGCCTGCGTATCATTGGCGAGACCACGCGCTTCAACGCGCGTCTCCAGGAGCGTATTCGCAAAGCCGAGGCGCTGACGGAGAACAACACCGGTTTGACCCTGAATATTGCTGCGAACTATGGCGGCCGCTGGGATATCGTTCAGGGCGTACGTCATCTGGCCAAACAGGTACAAGACGGGTTGCTTCAGCCCGAGCAAATCACAGAAGAGATGCTGAGCCAGCAGGTCTGTATGCATGAACTGGCTCCCGTAGATTTAGTTATTAGGACCGGGGGAGAGCATCGCATTAGTAATTTTTTGATTTGGCAAATTGCCTATGCCGAACTTTACTTTACGGATGTTCTTTGGCCCGATTTCGCTGAACAGGACTTTGAAGGTGCACTCCATGCCTTTGTTAATCGAGAGCGTCGCTTCGGCGGCACTGAACCGGGCGGCAACAATGCCTGATGGGGGTCACTTTTGCTGAAGTATCGCCTGATTTCTGCTTTCGTCTTAATTCCCGTGGTGATAGCGGCGCTTTTTTTGCTGCCGCCCGCGGGTTTTGCCATCGTTACGCTAGTCGTCTGCATGCTTGCCGCGTGGGAGTGGGGGCAATTTAGCGGCTTCACTTCAACGACGCAGAGAGTCTGGCTGTCAGTGCTTTGCGGTCTGCTGCTGGCGCTGATGCTATTCCTGATGCCGGAATATCATTATGACGTTCATCAACCGCTGGTTGAGGGGGCGCTATGGGCATCATTTGGCTGGTGGGTCGTCGCGCTGCTTCTGGTGCTGACCTATCCCGCTTCAGCGGCCTTCTGGCGCCATTCAAAAACGCTACGTCTGATTTTTGGCGTCCTGACCATCGTGCCGTTTTTTTGGGGCATGCTGGCGCTTCGGGCCTGGCATTACGCCGATGACCATTACAGCGGCGCGCTGTGGTTGCTGTACGTGATGATTCTGGTCTGGGGCGCGGATTCTGGCGCTTATATGTTCGGTAAAATGTTCGGTAAGCATAAGCTGGCGCCGAAGGTTTCTCCGGGCAAAACCTGGCAGGGTTTTTTCGGCGGTCTGTTAACGGCAGCGGTTATCTCCTGGGCGTACGGCTGGTGGGCTCATCTGGATGTGACGCCGATGGTGCTGCTGGTATGTTCCATTGTCGCGGCCCTGGCCTCGGTACTTGGCGACCTGACCGAGAGCATGTTTAAACGCGAAGCTGGCATTAAAGATAGCGGAAATCTGATCCCCGGACACGGCGGTATTCTCGATCGTATCGATAGCCTGACCGCTGCGGTGCCCGTGTTTGCTTGCCTACTCTTGTTGGTTTTCAGGACGATTTGACGGAAGGTTTTATGCTGAGCGTTCTCTGGAATTTGGCTGCTTTTATTATTGCCCTGGGCGTGCTGATTACCGTCCATGAATTTGGCCATTTCTGGGTTGCTCGCCGCTGTGGTATCCGCGTTGAGCGTTTCTCTATCGGCTTTGGTAAAGCGCTTTGGCGCCGTTTTGATAAGCAGGGAACGGAGTTTATTATCGCCCTTATTCCGTTGGGCGGTTACGTCAAAATGCTCGACGAACGCGTTGAGCCCGTGGCGCCAGAGATGCGTCACGCCGCATTTAACAACAAAACCGTTGGTCAGCGCGCCGCCGTTATCGCCGCAGGGCCCATCGCGAACTTCCTTTTTGCCATTTTTGCCTACTGGCTGGTCTTTATTATCGGCGTCCCGGGCATTCGTCCGGTCGTTGGCGACATAACGCCCAACTCGATCGCCGCGCAAGCACAAATTGCAAAAGGAACGGAACTTAAAGCGATAGATGGCATCGAAACGCCTGATTGGGATGCAGTACGGATGGCGCTGGTGGCGAAGATAGGCGATCGGCAAACAATAGTTACCGTCGCCCCTTTCGGGACCAATCAACGCCAGGATAAAATCCTCGATCTGCAGCACTGGGCGTTCGAGCCGGATAAACAAGATCCGGTTGCCTCATTGGGCATTCAACCCCGCAGCGCGCAGATTGATACCGTCCTGGCTGAAGTACAATCTGGCTCGGCGGCGCAGAAGGCGGGTTTGCAAGCGGGCGACAGGATCGTTAAAGTCGATGGTCAACCGTTAACGCAGTGGATGACGTTTGTTAATCTGGTGCGTGATAATCCGGGTAGGGCATTAGTTCTGGACATCGAGCGGCAGGGGAGTCCCTTGTCGGTGACCTTGACGCCGGACACGAAGTCTACCAAAGGCAAAGCTGAGGGGTTTGCAGGGGTCGTACCTAAGGTCATCCCGCTGCCTGATGAATATAAGACAGTGCGTCAGTACGGGCCGTTTGCCGCCATCGCTCAAGCCACGGATAAAACCTGGCAGCTGATGTCGTTAACGGTCAGGATGCTGGGCAAATTGATAACCGGTGATGTCAAACTGAACAACCTCAGCGGGCCGATTTCTATCGCCCAGGGGGCTGGGATGTCAGCGGAATTTGGGCTGATTTATTATCTGATGTTTCTTGCGCTGATCAGCGTGAACCTTGGAATAATCAACCTGTTCCCGCTTCCCGTTCTTGACGGGGGACATCTGCTGTTTTTGGCGATTGAAAAGCTGAAAGGCGGACCGGTATCCGAGCGAGTTCAAGACTTTAGTTATCGCATTGGCTCAATATTGCTGGTGCTGTTAATGGGGCTTGCACTTTTCAATGATTTCTCTCGGTTGTAAGAGAGTTTGTTAGGAAGAACGCATAATAACGATGGCGATGAAAAAGTTGCTCATAGCGTCGCTGCTGTTTAGCAGCGCAACCGTATACGGTGCTGACGGGTTCGTGGTGAAGGACATTCATTTCGAAGGCCTTCAGCGTGTCGCTGTTGGTGCGGCCCTCCTCAGTATGCCAGTGCGTCCTGGCGATACCGTAACCGATGATGATATCAGTAACACCATCCGTGCTCTGTTTGCCACCGGCAACTTTGAGGACGTTCGCGTCCTGCGCGATGGTGATACCCTGCTGGTGCAGGTGAAAGAGCGTCCAACGATTGCCAGCATCACTTTCTCCGGTAACAAGTCGGTGAAAGATGACATGCTCAAGCAAAACCTTGAGGCATCCGGCGTACGCGTAGGGGAATCCCTCGATCGCACCACGCTTGCTGATATCGAAAAGGGGCTGGAGGATTTCTACTACAGCGTCGGTAAGTACAGCGCCAGCGTTAAAGCTGTCGTGACGCCGCTGCCGCGTAACCGTGTCGACCTGAAGCTGGTCTTCCAGGAAGGCGTCTCGGCGAAAATCCAGCAGATCAATATCGTCGGCAACCATGCATTCAGCACCGATGAACTGATTTCGACCTTCCAGCTGCGCGATGAAGTGCCGTGGTGGAACGTGGTTGGCGATCGTAAGTATCAGAAACAGAAGCTTGCAGGGGACCTTGAAACGCTGCGCAGCTACTATCTGGATCGCGGCTATGCTCGTTTCAACATTGACTCCACGCAGGTGAGCCTGACGCCGGACAAGAAAGGCATCTACATCACCATCAACATTACCGAAGGCGATCAGTACAAGCTTTCCGGTGTGCAGGTGACGGGTGACCTGGCGGGGCATTCGGCAGAAATCGAAGCGCTGACCAAAGTTGAGCCGGGCGAGCTGTATAACGGCACCAAAGTGACCAAAATGGAGAATGACATTAAGAAACTCCTCGGTCGCTACGGCTATGCCTATCCGCGCGTTCAGTCCCAGCCGGAAATCAGCGATACCGATAAGACCGTGAAGCTGCACGTTAACGTCGATGCGGGCAATCGTTACTACGTGCGTAAAATTCGCTTCGAAGGCAACGATACCTCGAAAGATGCCGTTCTGCGTCGCGAAATGCGTCAGATGGAAGGCGCCTGGCTGGGTAGCGACCTGGTCGATCAGGGTAAAGATCGTCTGAACCGTTTAGGCTACTTTGAGACGGTTGATACCGATACGCAGCGCGTGCCGGGCAGCCCGGATCAGGTTGACGTGGTCTACAAGGTTAAAGAACGTAACACCGGTAGCTTTAACTTCGGCGTCGGTTACGGTACGGAAAGCGGCGTCAGCTTCCAGGCCGGCGTTCAGCAGGATAACTGGCTCGGTACCGGCTATTCCGTTGGGATTAACGGCACCAAAAACGACTATCAGACCTATACTGAACTGTCGGTGACGAACCCGTACTTTACCGTGGATGGCGTTAGCCTCGGCGGTCGTGTGTTCTATAACGACTTCGACGCTAACGATGCGGACCTGTCTGACTATACCAACAAAAGCTATGGTACAGACATTACGCTGGGCTTCCCGGTCAACGAATACAATACGTTGCGCGCGGGTCTGGGCTATGTGCATAACAAGCTGTCCAATATGCAGCCTCAGGTATCCATGTGGCGTTATCTGAATTCGATGGGGCAGTACCCGGACAACACGAACGACAGAAACTCGTTCAGCGCTGACGACTTCACCTTCAACTACGGCTGGACGTACAACAAGCTCGACCGCGGCTTCTTCCCGACGGAAGGTTCACGCGTCAACCTGAATGGTAAAGTGACGATCCCGGGATCGGATAACGAATACTATAAAGCGACGCTGGATACCGCGACCTATGTACCGATCGATGACGATCATAAATGGGTCATGTTGGGTCGTACCCGCTTTGGTTATGGCGATGGTCTGGGCGGTAAAGAGATGCCGTTCTATGAGAACTTCTACGCCGGCGGCTCAAGCACCGTGCGTGGCTTCCAGTCCAATACTATCGGTCCGAAAGCGGTTTACTTCCCGGCCAGCAGCCGTCATGACGACGACGACAGCTACGATAACGAATGTAAGAGCAGCGCGTCTGCGCCGTGTAAGTCTGATGATGCGGTGGGCGGTAACGCCATGGCGGTTGCCAGCCTTGAGCTGATCACTCCAACGCCGTTTATTAGCGATAAATATGCGAACTCGGTACGTACTTCCTTCTTCTGGGATATGGGTACCGTGTGGGATACTCACTGGGATTCAGCCGCATATGGCGGTTACCCGGACTACAGCGATCCAAGCAATATCCGTATGTCTGCGGGTATCGCAGTACAGTGGATGTCGCCGTTAGGGCCGTTAGTATTCTCCTACGCTCAGCCGTTTAAAAAGTACGATGGAGACAAAGCCGAACAGTTCCAGTTTAACATCGGTAAAACCTGGTAATGGTGTTGGCTACAATGGAATGTAAGTGCAGTTGCAGTATAGCGCTGACTATTGGCGATAACTGAGGTTATCGCCTGGCCACGCAAATAACGGTACCCCTGGGTACTCATGGGATGGTAAGGAGTTAATTGTGAAAAAGTGGTTATTAGCTGCAGGTCTGGGTTTAGCAATGGTTACTTCCGCTCAGGCGGCAGATAAAATTGCAATGGTTAACATGAACAGCCTGTTCCAACAGGTTGCCCAGAAAACAGGCGTTTCTAACACGCTGGAAAACGAGTTTAAAGGCCGCGCGAGCGAGCTGCAGCGTATGGAAGGCGACCTGCAGTCTAAAATGCAGCGTCTGCAGTCCATGAAAGCGGGCTCTGACCGTACCAAACTGGAAAAAGACGTTATGGCTCAGCGCCAGACTTTCTCCCAGAAAGCGCAGTCTTTCGAACAGGATCGCGCACGTCGTTCTAACGAAGAGCGCGGCAAGCTGGTGACTCGTATTCAGAGCGCCGTGCAGAGCGTGGCTAAAGATCAGAGCATCGATCTGGTTGTTGACTCTAATGCCGTCGCATACAACAGCAGCGATGTAAAAGACATCACCGCTGATGTGCTGAAACAGGTTAAATAAGTAATGCCTTCAATTCGACTGGCTGATTTAGCCCAGCAGTTGGATGCAGAATTACACGGTGATGGCGATATCGTCATCACCGGCGTTGCGTCCATGCAGTCCGCACAGGCGGGCGATATTACCTTCATGGTAAATCCTAAGTACCGTGAACACCTGGCCGTTTGCCAGGCATCTGCCGTTGTGATGACGCAGGATGATTTGCCTTTTGCTCATAGCGCCGCGCTGGTAGTGCGTAATCCCTACCTGACCTACGCGCGCATGGCCCAAATTCTTGATACCACGCCGCAGCCGGCCCAGGATATCGCGCCCAGCGCGGTCATCGATGCCACGGCTAAGCTGGGTAATCACGTCGCCATTGGCCCGAATGCCGTTATCGAATCCGGCGCGATCCTCGGTGATAACGTGGTTATCGGCGCCGGTTGCTTCGTTGGGAAAAATACGAAAATAGGTGCTGGCTCGCGTTTATGGGCCAACGTCACCGTTTACCACAACATTGAGATCGGCGAGAATTGCCTGATCCAGTCCAGCACGGTGATTGGCGCGGATGGCTTCGGCTATGCGAACGATCGCGGCAACTGGGTGAAGATCCCGCAGCTGGGTCGCGTGATCATCGGCGATCGCGTGGAGATTGGCGCTTGTACGACCATTGACCGCGGTGCGCTGGACGACACCGTCATCGGAAATGGCGTCATTATTGATAACCAGTGTCAAATCGCGCACAACGTAGTGATTGGCGACAACACTGCGGTTGCTGGCGGCGTCATCATGGCGGGCAGCCTGAAAATTGGCCGCTACTGCATGATTGGCGGAGCCAGCGTGATCAACGGTCACATGGAAATCTGCGATAAAGTCACCGTCACGGGGATGGGGATGGTTATGCGTCCTATCACCGAGCCAGGGGTTTACTCTTCAGGTATCCCGCTGCAGCCGAATAAGGTCTGGCGTAAGACCGCTGCGCTGGTACTGAATATTGATGATATGAGCAAGCGACTCAAAGCCATTGAGCGCAAGGTTAATCAGCAAGATTAGTGCTTCATCCAGCCACATTAAATTTTCGGCCTGTTGCATTCATGAGATTGCCGCAGGCCGTGTTATTATTGCCTTTTAGGATATTTAGACAGGAAGAGTATTTTGACTACTGACACTCATACTCTGCACATTGAAGAGATTCTGGAACTTCTGCCTCACCGTTACCCGTTCCTGCTGGTCGATCGCGTGCTGGATTTTGAAGAAGGTCGTTTTCTACGCGCAGTTAAAAATGTTTCTGTAAATGAGCCGTTTTTCCAGGGACACTTCCCTGGTAAGCCGATTTTACCGGGCGTACTGATTCTCGAAGCCATGGCCCAGGCCACCGGTATTCTGGCATTCAAAAGCGTTGGAAAACTGGAACCGGGCGAGCTGTATTATTTTGCCGGGATTGACGAAGCGCGTTTCAAACGTCCGGTCGTGCCAGGCGACCAGATGATTATGGAAGTCACTTTTGAGAAAACCCGCCGCGGCCTGACTCGTTTCAAGGGCGTTGCGACGGTTGACGGAAAAGTGGTTTGCGAAGCAACGATGATGTGTGCCCGTAGCCGGGAGGCCTGATACGTGATTGATAAAACCGCCTTTATTCATCCTTCCGCCATTGTAGAAGATGGCGCCGTTATTGGCGCTAACGTCCACATTGGCCCGTTTTGTATTGTTGGCGCTAACGTCGAAATCGGCGAAGGTACCGTACTGAAGTCTCACGTTGTCATTAACGGGCATACCAAAATTGGCCGCGATAACGAGATCTATCAGTTTGCTTCCATCGGTGAAGTTAACCAGGATCTGAAATATGCTGGCGAACCGACCCGTGTGGAAATTGGCGATCGCAACCGCATCCGCGAAAGCGTCACCATTCATCGTGGCACAGTACAGGGCGGTGGATTAACGAAGGTGGGCAGCGATAACCTGCTGATGATCAACGCCCACGTGGCGCACGATTGTACGCTGGGCGACCGCTGTATTCTGGCGAATAACGCGACCCTTGCGGGCCATGTTTCGCTGGATGATTTTGTTATCATCGGCGGCATGACCGCCGTGCACCAGTTCTGCATTATTGGCGCGCACGTAATGGTTGGCGGCTGCTCAGGCGTAGCGCAGGACGTTCCGCCGTTCGTGATTGCTCAGGGCAACCACGCGACGCCGTTTGGCGTCAACATAGAAGGGCTGAAACGCCGCGGCTTCAGCCGTGAGGCGATCACAGCGATTCGTAACGCGTACAAGCTGCTGTACCGCAGCGGTAAAACGCTGGACGAAGCGAAAGCTGAGATCGCCGAGCTGGCGGCGCAGTACCCTGAAGTGCAGACATTTACCGACTTTTTTGCCCGCTCCACGCGCGGCCTGATTCGTTAATGGCTGAATCGCGTCCCCTGACGATTGCCCTGGTCGCCGGAGAAACCTCCGGCGATATTCTTGGCGCCGGTCTTATCCGCGCGCTCAAAGCCCGCATCCCTGATGCCCGCTTTGTCGGCGTTGCCGGGCCGTTGATGCAGGCGGAAGGCTGCGAGGCCTGGTATGAGATGGAAGAGCTGGCGGTGATGGGCATTGTGGAAGTGCTTGGTCGCCTGCGTCGGCTGCTGCATATTCGCGCCGATCTCACCCGTCGATTGACCGAGCTCAAGCCGGACGTGTTCGTCGGCATTGATGCGCCTGACTTCAATATTACCCTCGAAGGTAATCTGAAGAAGCAGGGCATCAAAACTATTCATTACGTTAGCCCGTCGGTATGGGCATGGCGGCAAAAACGCGTTTTCAAAATTGGCAGATCCACCGATCTGGTACTGGCATTCCTGCCTTTCGAAAAAGCGTTTTATGACAAATTTAACGTTCCCTGCCGGTTTATCGGCCACACGATGGCGGATGCGATGCCGCTGGATCCGGACAAAGGCGCGGCGCGCGACCGTCTGGGAATCGATCGTAACGTGCACTGCCTGGCGCTACTGCCGGGAAGCCGCGGGGCGGAAGTTGAGATGCTCAGCGCCGATTTCCTGAAAACGGCGCAGATCCTGCGAGAGTATTACCCCGATCTGGAAGTGGTGGTCCCACTGGTCAACGCGAAGCGGCGGGAACAGTTCGAGCGTATCAAAGCGGAAACGGCGCCGGATCTTGCCGTACATCTACTGGATGGCCGGGCCCGCGATGCGATGATCGCCAGCGATGCCGCGCTGCTGGCTTCCGGAACGGCTGCGCTGGAATGTATGCTGGCTAAGTGTCCGATGGTCGTTGGCTATCGGATGAAGCCGTTTACCTTCTGGCTGGCGAAACGGCTGGTTAAAACCGACTATGTATCGCTGCCGAATTTACTGGCCGGGCGTGAACTGGTTAAAGAACTGCTGCAGGATGAATGTCGGCCGCAGGCGCTGGCCGAGGCGCTGAAGCCGCTGCTGGCCGACGGTAAAACCAGCCACGATATGCATGAAACCTTTCGCGCGCTGCATCAGCAGATCCGCTGCAACGCTGATGAGCAGGCGGCGGATGCAGTACTGGAGTTAGCAAAATGATGGAGTTCGTTTATCCGCATACCCATCTGGTTGCGGGAGTCGATGAAGTCGGGCGCGGTCCGCTGGTTGGCGCGGTGGTGACTGCCGCGGTTATTCTCGATCCGGCAAAGCCGATTTTGGGCCTTGCCGACTCGAAAAAGCTCAGCGAAAAGCGGCGCCTTGCGCTATTCGACGAGATCAAAGAAAAAGCGCTGTGCTGGAGCCTCGGTCGCGCGGAGCCGCATGAAATCGATGAGCTGAATATTCTACATGCGACCATGCTGGCCATGCAGCGCGCCGTTGCGGGCTTGAGCATTTCCCCTGAGTTTGTTCTTATTGATGGTAACCGCTGTCCGCCGCTGCCTGTACCTTCACTGGCGGTCGTTAAAGGCGACAGCCGAGTGGCGGAAATCAGCGCCGCGTCTATTCTGGCTAAAGTGACGCGAGATGCTGAAATGGCCGTGCTGGACCGGGAATTCCCGCAGTACGGCTTTGCGCAACATAAAGGTTATCCCACCGCTTTTCATCTGCAAAAGCTGCTGGAACATGGCGTAATCGAGCAATACCGGCGCAGCTTTGGCCCGGTGAAGCGCGCGCTGGGCCTGGCGTCCTGAACCGACACGCAAGCAATTAAGTAACGCGGAATCTGAAGATGGCTGAACCACGTTTCGTACACCTGCGGGTGCACAGCGACTATTCCATGATCGATGGTCTGGCGAAAACCGGACCGTTGGTAAAAAAGGCGGCCGCGCTCGGCATGCCTGCGCTGGCGATCACCGATTTTACCAACCTTTGCGGACTGGTGAAGTTCTACGGAGCGGGACACGGCGCCGGAATTAAACCCATCGTAGGGGCCGATTTCCACGTCCAGAGCGATCTGCTTGGCGATGAACTGAGCCAGCTGACGGTACTGGCCGCTAACAACGCTGGCTATCAGAATCTGACGCTGCTGATCTCCAAAGCTTATCAGCGCGGCTACGGCGCGGCGGGCCCGATTATCGATCGCGACTGGCTGATCGAATTAAAAGAAGGGCTGATTTTGCTCTCCGGCGGGCGTATGGGCGACGTGGGTCGTAGCCTGCTGCGCGGCAACATGGCGCTGGTGGATCAGTGCGTTGATTTTTATGAACAACATTTCCCTGACTGCTATTTTCTTGAGCTGATTCGCACCGGCCGTCAGGATGAAGAACCCTATCTGCATGCGGCGGTGGGGCTGGCGGAAACCCGGGGCTTACCGGTGGTGGCGACCAACGATGTTCGCTTCCTTGAGCCGGGTGACTTCGACGCCCATGAAATCCGCGTGGCTATCCATGACGGTTTTACCCTCGACGATCCTAAGCGCCCGCGCAACTACTCGCCGCAGCAGTATATGCGCAGCGAAGAGGAAATGTGCGAGCTCTTTTCCGATATTCCCGAAGCGCTGCAAAACACCGTGGAGATCGCCAAACGCTGTAACGTGACCGTGCGCCTTGGTGAGTACTTCCTGCCGCAGTTCCCGACCGGGGATATGACCACCGAAGATTATCTGGTCAAGAAATCCAAAGAGGGTCTGGAAGAGCGCCTGGAATTCCTGTTCCCCGATCCGGATGAGCGGACGAAACGCCGCCCTGAATATGATGAACGCCTGGACATTGAGCTGCAGGTAATTAACCAGATGGGGTTCCCTGGCTACTTCCTGATCGTTATGGAATTTATCCAGTGGTCGAAGGATAACGGCGTGCCGGTAGGGCCGGGACGTGGCTCCGGCGCCGGATCGCTGGTCGCCTATGCGCTGAAAATTACCGACCTCGATCCGCTGGAGTTCGACCTGCTGTTCGAACGTTTCCTTAACCCGGAACGTGTCTCCATGCCCGACTTCGACGTTGACTTCTGTATGGAGAAGCGTGACCAGGTGATTGAACACGTCGCGGACATGTACGGTCGCGATGCGGTATCGCAGATTATTACCTTCGGTACCATGGCGGCGAAAGCGGTTATCCGCGACGTTGGCCGTGTGCTGGGCCATCCGTACGGCTTTGTGGACCGCATTTCCAAGCTGGTGCCGCCTGACCCGGGTATGACGCTGGCGAAAGCGTTTGAAGCCGAGCCGCAGCTGCCGGAAATTTATGAGGCGGACGAAGAGGTTAAAGCGCTGATCGACATGGCGCGTAAGCTCGAAGGGGTCACCCGTAACGCCGGTAAACATGCGGGTGGGGTGGTGATCGCGCCAACTAAAATTACCGATTTTGCCCCGCTTTACTGCGACGAAGCGGGCCAGCATCCGGTTACCCAGTTTGATAAAAACGACGTTGAATATGCCGGGCTGGTGAAGTTCGACTTCCTCGGCCTGCGTACGCTCACCATCATTAACTGGGCGCTGGAGATGATCAACGCCCGCCGCGAGAAGAACGGCGAGGGGCCGCTGGATATCGCCGCGATCCCGCTCGACGATAAAAAAAGCTTCGATATGCTGCAGCGTTCGGAAACCACCGCCGTTTTCCAGCTTGAATCGCGCGGTATGAAGGATCTGATCAAGCGTCTGCAGCCCGACTGCTTCGAAGATATGATCGCGCTGGTGGCCCTGTTCCGTCCGGGGCCGCTGCAGTCGGGGATGGTGGATAACTTTATCGACCGTAAGCACGGTCGCGAAGAGATATCGTATCCGGACGTGCAGTGGCAGCACGAATGCCTGAAACCGGTACTGGAGCCAACTTATGGCATCATCCTGTACCAGGAACAGGTCATGCAGATTGCCCAGGAGCTTTCCGGCTATACCCTCGGCGGCGCGGATATGCTGCGTCGTGCGATGGGTAAGAAAAAGCCGGAGGAGATGGCTAAGCAGCGCGGCACCTTTGAAGAAGGGGCGAGGAAGCGCGGTGTAGACGGTGAGCTGGCGATCAAAATCTTTGACCTGGTGGAGAAATTCGCCGGTTATGGCTTTAACAAATCGCACTCCGCCGCTTATGCTTTAGTGTCCTATCAGACGCTGTGGCTAAAGGCGCACTATCCGGCCGAATTTATGGCTGCGGTGATGACCGCGGATATGGATAACACCGAGAAAGTCGTCGGTCTGGTGGATGAGTGCTGGCGGATGGGGCTGAAAATCCTGCCGCCGGATATTAACTCCGGCCTGTATCATTTCCACGTTAACGACGATGGCGAAATCGTTTATGGTATCGGCGCGATCAAAGGCGTCGGCGAAGGCCCGATAGAAGCGATCATTGAAGCCCGTAATCAGGGCGGCTATTTCCGCGAACTGTTTGATCTCTGCGCGCGAACGGATATTAAAAAGCTCAACCGCCGGGTGCTGGAAAAACTGATTATGTCCGGGGCGTTCGACCGCCTCGGGCCACATCGCGCGGCGTTAATGAATTCACTGGGCGATGCGCTGAAGGCCGCCGATCAGCACGCCAAAGCCGAAGCCATCGGCCAGGCGGATATGTTCGGCGTGCTGGCGGAAGAGCCGGAGCAAATCGAGCAGTCCTACGCCAACTGTCAACCGTGGCCGGAACAGGTGGTGCTGGATGGCGAAAGGGAGACCCTGGGGCTGTATCTGACCGGGCACCCGATTAACCAGTATTTGAAAGAGATCGAGCGCTACGTTGGCGGCGTACGACTCAAAGACATGCATCCGACCGATCGTGGTAAAGTGACCACGGCGGCCGGGCTCGTTATTGCCGCGCGGGTCATGGTCACCAAGCGCGGCAATCGTATCGGCATCTGTACGCTGGATGACCGTTCCGGGCGTCTGGAGGTGATGTTGTTCACCGACGCCCTGGATAAATACCAGCAATTGCTGGAAAAAGACCGCATACTTATCGTCAGCGGACAGGTCAGCTTTGATGACTTCAGCGGGGGGCTTAAAATGACCGCCCGTGAAGTCATGGACATTGACGAAGCCCGGGAAAAATATGCTCGCGGGCTTGCTATCTCGCTGACGGACAGGCAAATTGATGACCAGCTTTTAAACCGACTCCGTCAGTCTCTGGAACCCCACCGTTCGGGAACTATTCCAGTACACCTCTATTATCAGAGGGCGGATGCACGCGCGCGGTTGCGTTTTGGCGCAACATGGCGCGTCTCTCCGAGCGATCGTTTACTTAACGATCTGCGTGGCCTGATCGGCTCGGAGCAGGTGGAACTGGAGTTTGACTAATACAGGAATACTATGAGTCTGAATTTCCTTGATTTTGAACAGCCGATTGCAGAGCTGGAAGCGAAAATCGATTCTCTGACAGCGGTAAGCCGCCAGGATGAGAAACTGGATATTAACATCGATGAAGAAGTGCATCGCCTGCGTGAAAAAAGCGTAGAGCTGACGCGCAAGATCTTCGCCGATCTTGGTGCATGGCAGGTTGCGCAACTGGCTCGCCATCCACGTCGCCCATACACCCTGGATTATGTCCGCCTGGCTTTCGACGAATTCGACGAACTGGCCGGTGACCGCGCCTACGCTGACGATAAAGCTATCGTTGGCGGCATTGCGCGTCTGGACGGGCGTCCGGTGATGATTATCGGCCACCAGAAAGGGCGCGAAACCAAAGAGAAAATTCGCCGCAACTTCGGTATGCCGGCGCCGGAAGGCTATCGTAAGGCGCTGCGCCTGATGGAGATGGCCGAGCGCTTTAAAATGCCGATCATCACCTTCATCGACACCCCTGGCGCTTATCCTGGCGTTGGCGCGGAAGAGCGCGGCCAGTCTGAAGCGATTGCGCGCAACCTGCGTGAAATGTCGCGCCTGAGCGTACCGGTTATCTGCACCGTTATCGGTGAAGGCGGCTCCGGCGGCGCGCTGGCAATCGGCGTGGGCGATAAAGTGAATATGCTGCAGTACAGCACCTATTCCGTTATCTCCCCGGAAGGCTGCGCGTCCATTCTGTGGAAAAGCGCCGATAAAGCGCCGCTGGCCGCCGAAGCGATGGGTATTGTTGCCCCGCGCCTGAAAGAGCTGAAGCTGATTGACTCCATCATTCCTGAGCCGCTGGGCGGCGCGCATCGTAATCCGGAAGTGATGGCCGCCTCTCTGAAAGCGCAGCTGCTGGCCGATCTGGCTGATCTCGACGTTCTGAGTGAGGAAGAGCTGCTGAACCGACGCTATCAGCGTTTGATGAGCTACGGCTACGCCTGATTATCGATCTCATTTTTTATCTCTAAGGGCCGGATTTTCCGGCCCTTTTTTTATGTATTGTTGACTGAGATGAGAGGGACAAGAGCTAATGTGATTAGCGGATGATGCCGGTCTCCCCTGAAACTGCAGCAACGGCCAGGTATTGCGACCCGACAGGCATTTAACAAGGATAAATATGCATAGCATCAAACTGTCATGTTAAGCGCCGTGTCCGAGGGGATCACGTTAAGCCTGGGGCGATGCCTGGAAAGCGCGGTAATAGAGATAAATCCGCCAGTGCTTAGCGCTGGCGGGGTGCTATTATGCTTTCCTTAGGTAAATTCCAGGAGGAAAGCGTGAATATCATTGCGATCATGGGTCCCCACGGCGTCTATTATAAAGACGAACCGATCAAAGAACTGGAAGCCGCCCTGCAACGGCAAGGCTTCCAGACCATCTGGCCGCAAAATAGCGCCGATCTTTTGCAATTTATCGAGCATAATCCGCGGATCTGTGGGGTTATTTTCGACTGGGATGAATACAGCGTTGACCTGTGCAGCGATATTAATCGCTTAAATGAATACCTGCCGCTCTACGCATTTATCAACGCCCATTCGACGATGGACGTCAGCAGTCAGGACCTGCGCATGACGCTATGGTTCTTTGAATACGCGCTGGGGCTGGCGGAAGAGATCGCTACCCGCATCGGTCAATACACCCGCGAATACCTCGACAACATTACCCCGCCGTTTACCAAAGCCTTGTTCAACTATGTGCAGGAAGGAAAATATACCTTCTGTACCCCCGGGCATATGGGCGGCTCGGCTTACCAAAAAAGCCCGGTAGGCTGTCTGTTTTACGATTTCTTTGGCGGGAATACCTTAAAGGCCGACGTCTCCATATCCGTGACGGAACTGGGGTCGCTGCTCGATCATAGTGGCCCGCACCTGGAAGCTGAAGAGTATATTGCCCGAGCCTTCGGCGCCGAACAGAGCTATATGGTGACCAACGGGACCTCGACGTCGAATAAAATTGTCGGGATGTATTCCGCCCCGGCGGGCAGCACCCTGCTTATCGATCGCAACTGCCATAAATCGTTGGCTCATTTACTGATGATGAGCGATGTGGTGCCGCTGTGGCTCAAACCGACGCGCAATGCGCTGGGGATCCTTGGCGGCATACCTAAGCGCGAATTTACCCGCGATAGTATTCAGCAAAAGGTGAATACGACAGGCGGCGCCGGGTGGCCCGTGCATGCGGTGATCACCAACTCCACCTATGACGGGCTGCTGTATAACACCACCTGGATCAAAGAGACCCTCGACGTACCGTCAATCCACTTTGATTCCGCCTGGGTGCCCTACACCCATTTTCATCCGATCTATCAGGGCAAAAGCGGGATGAGCGGCGATCGCATTCCGGGGAAAGTGATCTTTGAAACGCAGTCGACGCATAAAATGCTGGCCGCGCTATCGCAGGCTTCGCTGATTCATATTAAAGGCAGCTACGATGAAGACACCTTCAATGAAGCCTTTATGATGCATACCTCGACTTCTCCGAGCTACCCGATCGTTGCCTCCATTGAAACGGCTGCCGCGATGCTGCGCGGCAATTCCGGTAGGCGGCTGATTCAGCGTTCGATTGAACGGGCGCTGGATTTTCGGAAAGAAGTGCAGCGGTTACGCGAAGAGTCTGACGGCTGGTTCTTTGATATCTGGCAGCCGGAAGAGGTGGGGGAAGCACAGTGCTGGCCGGTGTCCCCCGGTGAACAATGGCATGGCTTTCAGGATGCCGATGACGACCATATGTTCCTCGATCCGGTGAAAGTAACCATTCTGACGCCCGGTATGGACGAACAGGGCAACATGGATAGCGAAGGCATTCCGGCCGCGCTGGTGGCGAAGTTTCTGGATGAGCGCGGCGTGGTGGTTGAGAAAACCGGGCCCTACAATCTGCTGTTCCTTTTCAGTATCGGCATTGATAAAACCCGAGCGATGGGGCTGCTGCGCGGGTTAACCGAATTCAAACGCTCTTACGATCTCAATTTACGGGTGAAAAACAT
The DNA here is from genome assembly GCF_002556465.1 of Klebsiella sp. MBT K-1. Taxonomy (NCBI): domain Bacteria; kingdom Pseudomonadati; phylum Pseudomonadota; class Gammaproteobacteria; order Enterobacterales; family Enterobacteriaceae; genus Klebsiella; species Klebsiella sp. MBT K-1. The sequence continues at coordinate 63,098 of NZ_PDEL01000024.1, forward strand.
GCTGCCGGATCTGTACGCTGAAGATCCTGATTTTTACCGCAACATGCGCATTCAGGATCTGGCGCAGGGTATCCATCGCCTGATTCGCCAGCACCAGCTCTCGCAGCTGATGCTGAGCGCCTTTGACGTTCTGCCGGAGATGAAAATGACGCCGCATCAGGCCTGGCAGCGGCAGATTAAAGGCGAAGTGGAAACCATCGAACTGGAGAATCTGGTCGGGCGTATTTCAGCGAATATGATCTTACCGTATCCGCCGGGCGTGCCGCTGCTGATGCCCGGTGAGATGATCGTCGAGGAGAGCCGGGCGGTGCTCAATTTTCTATTAATGTTGTGCTCCATCGGCCGCCACTATCCAGGCTTCGAAACCGATATCCACGGCGCGAAACGCGATGAAGATGGCGTGTACTGGGTTCGAGTCTTAAAAAATGACTAAGCGCTTGCGCAATAACGAACTGAACGAGTAACGTTGTTGGCTTCAACGGGAGGAGTTTGAGCATGCTAGGTTTAAAACGGGTTCACCATATCGCCATCATTGCAACGGATTATGCAAAGAGTAAAGCGTTCTACTGCGACATTCTGGGGTTCACCCTGCAGGGCGAGTTTTACCGTGCAGAGCGTGATTCATGGAAGGGCGATCTGGCGCTGAATGGCGAATATGTTATTGAACTGTTTTCTTTCCCGTTTCCTCCTGCGCGCCCGAGCCGCCCTGAAGCCTGCGGGTTACGCCATCTGGCGTTTAGCGTCGACGATGTTGATGCCGCCGTTGCCCATCTTGAGGCGCATGGCGTAGCCTGTGAAGGCGTTCGTATCGACCCCTTCACCGGTAAGCGATTCACGTTTTTTAACGATCCGGACGGTCTACCGCTGGAGATTTATCAGCAGTAATTCTTGTCAGAGCGTGTTCTGCCGGGTAACGTGCCGGACACGCTTTCCTCAGTTAGTACTCTCATGATGATGATCCCAGATATTGCGCAAACGCTCCGACCGCATCGCCAGTTTTTAGTGGCCTTTAGCGGCGGCCTGGATTCGAGCGTGCTCTTATATCGCCTGGTTCGCTGGCGCGAACAGGATCCCACCGTTCAGCTGCGGGCGATGCATATTCACCACGGGCTCAGCGTGAACGCTGACGATTGGGTGGCGCACTGCCGGCTAATATGTCAGCAGTGGCAGGTGCCGCTTTTGGTTGAACGGGTGGTCCTCGCCGATGAGGGGCTGGGGATTGAGGCCCATGCGCGTCAAGCGCGCTATCAGGCTTTCCGTTCAGCGCTGCTGCCTGGCGAAGCGCTGGTGACCGCGCAGCATCTTGACGATCAGTGTGAAACCTTCCTGCTGGCGCTTAAGCGGGGGAGCGGTCCCACCGGGCTCTCGGCAATGGCCTGCGAGTCCGATTTTGCCGGAACGAAACTGCTGCGTCCGCTGCTTAACGAAAGTCGCGACTCTCTGCACCGTTGGGCGATAGCCCATCAGCTCAGCTGGATTGAAGACGAAAGTAACCAGGACGACGCCTACGATCGCAATTTTCTCCGCCTGCGGATTGTTCCGCTGCTTAACGCCCGCTGGCCGCACTTTGCCGAGGCCGTGGCGCGCAGCGCCAGCCTGTGCGGCGAACAGGAACGACTGTTGGATGAAATGCTGGCGGCGGAGCTGGCAACGCTGGTGGCTGAGGATGGCGCGTTGGCTATCGAACCGTTGACGGCCATGAGCGCTCCGCGTCGGGCCGCGCTGCTGCGCCGCTGGCTGGCTGGATTCAATGCGCCAATGCCTTCGCGCGAGGTGCCGGAGCGTATCTGGCGTGAAGTGGCGATGGCGCGCGAGGATGCTTTTCCCTGCCTGCGGCTTGGGCAATTTACCGTCCGTCGCTTCCAGCAGCGGCTGTACTGGGTGAAATATCTCCCCGGCCAGAGTGAAACGGTACTGGCGTGGCCCGATATCGCTAAGCCGCTGCCGTTACCCGGCGGCCTGGGTGAACTGAGGTTCCTGCCCGGCGGCCCGTTACGCGGCCCGCGCCAGGACGAAGCGGTAACCATTCGCTTTCGCGCCAGCGGTCATCTGCATATCGTCGGTCGCCACGGTGGCCGTAAGCTGAAGAAAATCTGGCAGGAGCTGAACGTTGCTCCTTGGCGGCGCGATACCACGCCGCTGCTGTTTTACGGCGAAACGCTAATCGCCGCAGCCGATGGTCTGTTTATTACCGTCGATGGGAAAGTTCAGGAAGGTGAAGGCGTGCAGTTGATATGGATGAAAACGGGCGGCTGAGCCACCCGTTTTGCTTCAGGACTCGCTGACCACTACCGTACCGATTTGCGGATGGCTGAAGCTGGCGATTTTATCCAGGCGCACCTCGCGAACATCGCCGGCGAGCTCCACGACCAGATACTCGATATTTTTGCGCGAGATAAGATCGTTGGCCTTCGCTTGCAGCTGTTCGCCATCTTTGAGCTCCAGCGCCAGGACCAGATGGTTCTGACAGGCAAGTTCGAGGTTGTCATAATCATCGCAATTGATGGGTTGATAAGTATCATTCATTGACATAATCGCTCACCAGTAAGTTTGCCGCCGCATATGCGGCCTTTTCCCTGACTGACTCAGCAAGGGCCTGATCCGCCGCAACCTCATTCAATACTTTCAACACGCAACCTAGCGCATCCGGGATATACCCAAGGTCCCCGCTGGCTATTTCCGCATACCGCTTGCGTATTAACTCACAATATTTGTCCACATGCCCTCCTGTCAGCGTTCTGACTTAACCGTGGGATGTAAGTTTAAGCCTACGAAGATAAACTCTGTTTAGCAAGGTGACTATACCATAGTCATTTAAGCAATATCAGCAGGATGAAAGGGGATCCTGCGATTGCTGACAGCCTTTTGCCGCCAGTTTCGCTACAATGTACGCCATTTTTATCAGGAGTTTCCTCATGGCGCTGAAAGCGACGATTTATAAAGCGACGGTGAACGTGGCCGACCTGGACCGCAACCAGTTTCTGGATGTCAGTTTGACCCTTGCCCAGCATCCGTCAGAAACCCAGGAGCGTATGATGCTGCGCTTGCTGGCGTGGATTAAATACGCCGACGAGCGTCTGCAGTTTACCCGCGGTTTGTCTTCCGATGATGAAGCTGAACTCTGGCTGCTAAACGATCATTTGGGCGTTGATCTGTGGATCGAACTGGGGCTGCCGGACGAGCGGCGGATTAAAAAAGCCTGCTCGCGGGCGCAAGAGGTCGCGCTGTTTGCCTATAATAGTCGGGCGGCAGAAATCTGGTGGCAGCAAAATAAAAGTAAAATGGCACAGTTTTCAAAGCTGACCGTATGGTATTTAGATGATACTCAGCTGGCGCAGCTCAGTGCTTTTGCCGATCGGACGATGTCGCTACAGGCGACTATTCAGGACGGCGGTATCTGGTTATCAGACGCTAAGAATAATCTTGAAATTCATTTAACGGCCTGGCAAACATCCGCATGATTACGATTAGCCGCAGCGTGATGATTGCGGATGCTGAGGTTTCACTTTCCGGAATACGCGCGCAGGGGGCGGGCGGTCAGCACGTCAATAAGGCATCGACGGCTATTCATTTGCGCTTTGATATTAAAGCATCGAGCCTGCCTGAGTTTTATAAGGAACGCCTGCTGACTTCCAGCCATCACTTAATTTCTGCCGATGGTGTGGTTATCATTAAGGCTCAAGAATATCGCAGCCAGGAGATGAATCGTGAAGCGGCGATTGCGCGCCTGGTTGCCTTAATACAAGAATTAACCGCAGTACAGAAAAGTCGTCGGGAGACGCGACCGACCAGAGCGTCGAAAGAGCGCCGGCTTGCCTCAAAGGCGCAAAAATCTTCAGTTAAAGCGCTGCGTGGAAAAGTTCGCCATTAAGGGCATGGCGAACCGGTGGAATGGATGATAAGGAATTTACAGTGAAGAAAATCGTGTTTTCAGTCGTGGCGGCCTGTTCGCTTTTTGCGTTATTCGGCTGCAACCATCGTGCGGAGATGGAAACGTTACAACCGGCGCCGATGGAAGAGCTAAAGCCGATGCAGCAGAGCTGGCGCGGCGTGCTGCCGTGCGCAGACTGCGAAGGTATCGAAACCTCGCTCTTTCTTGAGAAAGACGGCACCTGGGTGATGAATGAGCGATACCAGGGCGTCAGGCGCGAGCCCTCCTCTTTTGCTTCATACGGTACCTGGGCGCGCACGGCCGATAAGCTGGTGCTGACCGACAGCAAAGGCGAGAAATCTTACTATCGGGCGAAAGGCGACAAGCTGGAAATGCTCGATCGCGACGGTAATCCCATCGAGTCAACGCTGAACTATACGCTGGAATCCGTCAAAGCCAGCCTGCCCATCACGCCGATGGCGATGCGCGGCATGTACTTTTATATGGCGGATGCCGCGACCTTTACCGATTGCGCAACCGGCAAGCGGGTGGCAGTCGCGAATAATGCGCAGCTCGAGCGTGCTTATGCCGCGGCGCGCGGAACGGATACTCGTCCGGTGCTGCTGGTGGTCGAGGGGCACTTTACGCTGGAAGCGAATCCGGATAACGGCGAGATGGTAAAAACGCTGATGGCGGATAAAAATATTAAATTTATTCCAGGCAAAGACTGTAATCAGTAATGGTTACCCGTGGAAAAAGAAAGGCCTCGCATAAGCGAGGCCTTTTTGCATTCAAAGATGATTGTTAACCTTTGATAGCGTTAACCAGGTAGTTCACGATATCACCGGTTTTAATCAGCTGCTTCTCGCCGCTGCGACGATATTTATATTCGATATCGTCGTTGTCGAGGTTGCGGTCGCCCAGCACGATAGTGTGCGGAATACCGATAAGCTCCATATCGGCGAACATCACGCCCGGACGCTCTTTACGGTCGTCCATCAGCACGTCGATACCCAACGCGGTTAGCTCAGCATACAGCTTCTCGGCCAGCTCCTGTACGCGGTAGGATTTATGCATGTTCATCGGCAGAATCGCAACCTGGAACGGGGCGATAGCTTCCGGCCACAGGATCCCGCGATCGTCAAAGTTCTGCTCAATGGCTGCTGCCACCACGCGAGTCACCCCGATGCCGTAGCAACCCATGGTCAGGATCTGGTTACGGCCATCTTCGCCCTGGACAGAGGCTTTCATCGCTTCAGAGTACTTGGTACCCAGCTGGAAGATGTGGCCCACTTCGATACCGCGTTTAATCAGCAGCGTCCCTTTGCCGTCCGGGCTCGGGTCGCCCGCCACCACGTTACGGATATCAGCCACTTCTGGGGTCGCGACATCGCGATCCCAGTTGATGCCGAAGTAGTGTTTACCGTCGATGTTCGCGCCTGCGGCAAAATCGCTCATTGCGGCAACGGTACGGTCAATAACTACCGGAATCGGCATGTTAACCGGGCCCAGAGAACCGGGGCCCGCCTGCACCAGCGCGCGGATCTCTTCTTCGGTGGCGAAGGTCAGCGGGCTGGCGACCTGCGGCAGCTTTTCCGCTTTAACTTCGTTCAGCTCATGATCGCCGCGAACCAGCAGGGCAATCAGCGGAGACTTGCTGTCTTCTACCGCTTTCACCAGCAGGGTTTTCACCGTTTTCTCAATCGGCAGATTGAACTGCTCAACCAGCTCGGCGATGGTTTTGGCGTTCGGCGTATCGACCAGGGTCATTTCCTGAGTAGCGGCAGCGCGCGGCTCTTTCGGCGCAACGGCTTCGGCGAACTCGATGTTGGCCGCGTAGTCTGAAGAATCAGAGAAGATCACGTCATCTTCACCGCTTTGCGCCAGCACCTGGAATTCGTGGGATGCGCTACCGCCGATAGAACCGGTGTCAGCCTGTACCGCGCGGAAATCCAGGCCCATACGGCTGAAGATTTTGCTGTACGCGGCGTACATTGCGTCGTAGGTCTCCTGCAGAGATTCCTGAGAAGTATGGAAAGAGTAAGCATCTTTCATCAGGAATTCACGGGAACGCATCACGCCGAAACGCGGGCGCACTTCATCACGGAACTTGGTCTGGATCTGATAGAAGTTCAGCGGCAGCTGTTTGTAAGAGCTCAGCTCGTTACGAATCAGGTCGGTGATCACTTCTTCATGAGTCGGGCCGAGCACGAACGGACGTTCGCCACGGTCAGCAATGCGCAGCAGTTCCGGGCCGTACTGTTCCCAACGACCACTCTCTTGCCACAGTTCAGAGGGCTGAACTACCGGCATTAACACCTCGATGGCACCGGCGTTATTCATCTCTTCACGCACGATGTTCTCGACTTTTTTCAGGACGCGCACGCCGGTCGGCAGCCAGGTGTATAACCCGGAGGCCAGCTTGCGGATCATCCCGGCGCGCAGCATCAGCTGATGGCTGATAACCTCGGCGTCGGCAGGTGTCTCCTTCAGAGTGGAGAGCAGGTATTGGCTAGTACGCATGTTGTTACGGTTCCATTTGGACGATCGATACAGGCTGGAAGCCAGCCTGACACAAAAAAGTGGTTTAGTTTACCAGTGTGGCAAAGATGCCAAAAGAGAGGAAAATAAAATTAGCGTGGTTCGAGAGAAAAGACTTCAAAACCGGACGAAATCACCCGCCAGCGCACGTTAAAATCCAGCAGCCAGACGGCATAGGTCTTTCCCGGGTCTTCTTCTTTACGATATGCCGGCCGCGGATCTTGTGCCAAAACTTCGCGTATAAACGCCTTAAGCCGGGGATAGCGCTTTTCCAGAGCGAAAAGCTGGGCTTCGGTTTCTGACGTGAAGCTTACCGCCACTTCCGCCTGCGGCGCCTGCTGAGCGTAGCTCGCGCTGGCTTCCGGCAGCGCTTCGGCAAAGGGCAGGTAAGGTTTGATGTCGACTACCGGCGTACCGTCCACCAGGTCCAGGCTGCCTAACTCAAGAACGACGCGCTCTTTTTGGCAGCAAATACCTTTTAGCTCGACCAGCGACATACCGATTGGATTAGGGCGGAAGGTAGAGCGGGTGGCGAAAACGCCCATCCGCGCGTTGCCGCCGAGGCGGGGAGGGCGTACGGTTGGGCGCCAGCCGCCTTCCATGGTCTGATGAAACACAAACAGGACCCACAAATGGCTGAAGTTTTCCAGGCCGCGTACGGCATCGGCCTGGTTATAGGGAGGCAGAAGATGTAATTCGCCGCCGCCGTTTTTAACCAGCCCAGGCTGGCGGGGGACGGCAAATTTTTCTTTATAGGGCGAGCGAATAACGCCTATCTGCGCAAACTGAAAATCACTCATTGCGCCGTAACGTTAAGCGCTGAACCAAGGCAGACGGCCTGGCGGTAGCAGCCTGGGGTTCCGCTGGTGACTTCGCAGCGGTGCAGCAGCACGGCATTGGCTTTCATTTTTGCAGCGTTAATCTGCATGCGCTTGCGAGCCGTCGGGATATTGGGCGGAGAGTCTTGATTCGAGGCCTGGCAGGATTCACCGGTGACTTCGCCGAGTTCGCGGAAAGGTTTACCCACCAATTCTGTTGCATTGGTATAGATTCTTACCGGGGCCGGACGCGTCGCTTTCGGTTTTGCCGGTTCCGATTTGGCTGGCGGGGTTACGGTGCTTTGTACAGGCTCGACGGGAGATCTGCTTAGCATAGAACAACCGCTTAACATGAGTGCTAACAAACAGACCGGTAAAGCACGCATAGTATTTCCTCAATAAATAATAAAACAGGGCGCTATTGAATCAGGTGCTTGCATAAATGACAAGACGGGCATAAAGCCCGCCCTGAATGATATTACGCTGAGAAAAGATTACCAGCCTTTCACCGCGCCGCCGTTAAAGATTTTGTTAGCCGCTTCGTAAACTTCGTCACTCTGGTAAGCCTGAACAAATTTCTTAACATTTTCCGCATCTTTGTTGTCTTCGCGAGCGACAATCAGGTTCACGTACGGAGACTCTTTACCTTCCACGAAAATACCGTCTTTTGCCGGCGTTAAGCCGATCTGGCTGGCATAGGTGGTATTGATAACCGCCAGAGCGATCTGCGCATCATCCAGGGAGCGCGGCAGTTGCGGGGCTTCCAGCTCAACAATTTTCAGGTTTTTCGTATTTTCAACGATATCCAGCGAGGTTGGCAGCAGACCAACGCCTTCTTTCAGTTTGATCAAGCCAACCTGCTGCAGCAGCAGCAGAGAGCGGCCAAGGTTGGTGGGATCGTTAGGAATCGCGACCTGAGAGCCCGGCTGCAGCTCGTCCAGCGATTTGATTTTTTTCGAATAACCGGCAATTGGGTAAACAAAAGAGTTACCTACGGAAACCAGCTTGTAGCCGCGGTCTTTGATTTGCTGGTCAAGATACGGCTTATGCTGGAAGGCGTTAACGTCGATATCGCCTTTGCTCAGCGCTTCGTTCGGCAGAACGTAGTCGTTGAAGGTCACCAGTTCAACATCAAGGCCGTATTTTTCTTTTGCTACTTTCTGCGCGACTTCCGCAACCTGCTGCTCCGCACCGACGATAACGCCGACTTTAATATGGTTAGGATCTTTTTCGTCCTGACCGCAACCCACCAGAGCCAGAGAACCGATTAACGCGCCGACTGCCGCAAAGGTTTTGAAATTAAAGGCCATGTTATTTCCTTCCTGTAAGATTCTGTATTGTGTGTAATGTTATTTGTGAGTCACAGCCCGGACGATACGATCGCCAGAGAATTGAATTAAGTACACCAGAATAACCAGCAGCACCAGTACGGTATTCATTACCGTTGCATTGTAGCCGATATAACCGTACTGGTAGCCAATCTGTCCGAGACCACCTGCACCCACGGCGCCGCCCATCGCGGAATAGCCGACCAGCGTAATGAGGGTAATGGTTGCCGCGTTCACCAGACCCGGCAGCGCTTCCGGCAGCAGGACCTTACGCACGATCTGCATCGGCGTTGCGCCCATGGCGCGGGACGCTTCGATAAGGCCGGTGGGGATCTCCAGCAGGGCGTTTTCAACCATACGGGCGATAAAGGGCGCTGCGCCGACCGTTAGCGGAACAATGGCCGCCTGCAGGCCGATCGACGTCCCTACAATCACGCGGGTAAAGGGGATCATCCAGACCAGCAGGATAATAAAAGGAATCGAGCGGAAAATATTCACCACCGCCGAAAGCGTACGGTAGAGCTTCGCATTAGCGGCAATTTGCCCCGGACGGGTGACGTAAAGCAGGACGCCGACCGGCAGACCAAGAACAAAACCGAAGAAGCCGGAGACGAACGTCATGGCCAGCGTTTCCCATACGCCGCGAACCAGCAGCCAAATCATTGGTTCAGACATATCCCAGTACCTCTACTTTTACATGGTGTTCCTGTAGCCAGGCGATCGCGGCCTGGGTATCTTCCTGCGTGCCGTGCATCTCGGTCAGCATAATGCCGAACTTCACGCCGCCCGCGTAATCCATCTGCGCGCTAATAATGTTGTTGTTTACATTAAAGCGACGGGCAGTTTCAGAAAGCAGCGGGGCATCAACGGAGTGACCCGTGAACTCCATGCGCAGCATGGGCACGCTATCGGGAAGAGCCTCAGACTTCAGACGCGCCTGATAATCATCCGGGATATCCAGGTGCAGCGTTGACTGAATAAACTGTTGCGCCAGCGGAGTTTTGGGATGAGAGAAGACCTCGCTCACCGTATCCTGTTCAATCAATTGGCCGTTGCTGATCACGGCAACGCAATCACAGATGCGTTTGACGACATCCATTTCGTGGGTAATCAGCAAAATCGTCAGGCCCAGACGACGGTTGATATCCTTCAGCAGCTCCAGAATCGAGCGCGTGGTAGCCGGATCCAGGGCGCTGGTGGCTTCGTCGCAGAGCAGGACTTTTGGGTTGCTCGCCAGCGCACGGGCGATGGCGACGCGCTGTTTTTGACCGCCGGAGAGGTTTGCCGGATAGCTATCGTGCTTATCCCCCAGGCCGACGAGATCGAGCAGCTCGGTAACCCGGCGTTTGATTTCTTCCTTCGGGGTATTGTCGAGTTCCAGCGGCAACGCCACATTACCGAATACGGTACGTGAGGCAAGCAGGTTAAAGTGCTGGAAGATCATGCCGATCTGGCGACGAGCGCGAGTCAGCTCTTTTTCGGACAGCGCCGTTAGCTCCTGGCCGCCCACCTGTACGCTGCCCTGAGTTGGACGTTCGAGCAGGTTAACGCAGCGGATTAGTGTACTTTTACCCGCGCCGGAAGCGCCGATGACGCCATAAATTTGCCCGGCGGGGACATGCAGGCTGACATCGTTCAGCGCCTGTATGCTGCGATTTCCCTGCTGGAACACTTTGGTAATCTTCGAAAGTTTAATCATCAGTTATTTATTATCGTTTAGCCGTTTGCCGTGGCATTTTCTTCTGCCGTGTCCAGGCGATGCCTGTCAATGAAATGGATGTTAAGGCATCCAGACGTCTAAATCAATCTGACTCTGTATAATGAGCACTTTCTTGCGTCGGGAAACATGCGATACTACGCGCATTAGCCTTTATCAGGAGCAAACCGGTGGCAATGTCAGTACCCGCAATTTTTCTTGACCGTGATGGCACGATTAATGTCGATCACGGATACGTCCATGAAATCGACAACTTTGAATTTATCGATGGTGTCATTGATGCAATGCGTCAATTAAAGGAGATGGGCTACGCGCTGGTGGTGGTGACCAACCAGTCCGGTATCGCCCGCGGTAAGTTTACTGAAGAGCAGTTTGAAACGCTGACCGAGTGGATGGACTGGTCGCTGGCCGATCGCGGCGTTGATCTGGATGGCATCTATTATTGTCCGCACCACCCGCAGGGAACCGTCGAAGAGTTTCGCCAGACCTGCGACTGCCGTAAGCCGCATCCGGGTATGCTGATCTCGGCGCGTGACTATCTGCATATTGATATGGCTGCTTCCTATATGGTCGGCGATAAAGTCGAAGATATGCAGGCAGCTCTGGCGGCCAATGTCGGCACGAAAGTATTAGTGCGTACCGGCAAGCCAGTCACTCCAGAAGCGGAAAGCGCCGCTGATTGGGTGCTTAATAGCCTGGCTGACCTGCCGGATGCTATCAAAAAGCAGCAAAAATAAGCGTTATGTATAAAAGATGAGCGGTTGAAATAAAATTGTATTTTACCGCTTGTCAGCGCCGAATAACTCCCTATAATGCGCTCCCACTGACACGGCAGATGTGAATCACTTCACAAACAACCCGGTCGGTTGAAGAGAAAAATCCTGAAATAACGGGTTGACTCTGAAAGAGGAAAGCGTAATATACGCCACCTCGCAACGGTGAGCGAAAGCCGCGTTGCACTGCTCTTTAACAATTTATCAGACAATCTGTGTGGGCACTCAAAG